>JBDLTO010000001.1:0-6705 GCA_039805815.1 Bacteroidota bacterium
CCTTGAAAAAGCCTTGGTCCATTTTGTGCGTGCAGTGGCACCGTATCAAGATAAGTCAACCGGACATTGGTACCAATTGGTCAGCCTTCCTGACCTGCAAGGGAATTTCCTGGAAAGTTCATGTACTGCCATGTTTTCCTATGCCATAACAAAAGGAATGCAACTCAAAATATTGGACAGGAAAAAATACCTGCCCATGGTTCAAGCCTCTTATGCAGGTCTGCAAAAAATGAGCATGAGGCAGGATGCGAACAGCCTAGTGCCCACAAGGGTTTCAGGCGGCACCTGTGTTGGTGATCAAGCCTATTACCTAGGTAGAAAAATAGGTGAAGGCACCGGGTTTGGCTATGGGTCATTCATCATGTTCGGATTGGCCTACGAACAACTCAACGGCAAAAGAAAATAAATATGCAAAGAAGAAATTTTGTTACGCTCAGTACCTCCGCACTTTCTGCCATCCCTTTCATGGGTTTCTCCTCTTTCACCAAAATGAATGAGGATGGAGTTGTTGCCAAACCTGAATGGCTAATAAAAGCCATCAAGGACAATGATGAAGCGTTAAAAGGCTATGCTCCTTTTAAAATCACTGATGCCTCGCATCCATATTTTGGGGGATATGTTGACTATTCCAACCTCGTTACTGCAGGTCACAACAATGGGTTTCTGGTCAATGCCTGTGTGGCCATTTCTTCACCGGAATCCATCCATTACCGTTCTCCCAAGCTCCTCAGGGAAATCGAAGATGTGCTCCTGTGTATGCATGCCTTGCAACACGAGGATGGCACCATCGACCTGGTTGATACCAACTTCCATTCTACTCCTGATACCGGTTTCATGGTCAGGGTATTGGCACCTGCTTATAAAAGCTTTAGTACTGCAGCTGTAAAAGGTGCTGAAAAGGCATTGGCTTCGCTGGAATTGTTGCTCAAAAATGCCGGTGAATGTTTCATTGTTGGTGGCCTGCATACTCCCAACCACCGCTGGGTGGTTTGTGCGGCCCTTACTCAACTCAATCTACTCTGGCCAGATGAGCGTTACACCAAAAGAATCAACCAATGGTTGGCAGAGAAAATTGACCTAGACCCAGATGGTCAGTACACCGAAAAAAGCACAGGTGGATATTCTGGTATCGTAGATCATTGTTTGGTTACCATGGCCCTCGGACTTAAGAACCCGGCTTTCTTGGAGCCGGTCAGGAAAAATCTTCAGATGATGCATTACTATCTGCATCCCAATGGTGAGGTGGTAACAGAAGCTTCTAACCGACAAGACAAAGGCACCATCGGAAGCATGGAAGGCTATTATTATGCCTGTCGTTACTTGGCCATTTTAGACAATGATGGCCAGATGGCACAGCTGTGCAGGATTATCGAAGAGAAAAATCCGAAAGTATTCAATGGCAAGCTAATCGATCTTTTGCAGGATGAAAACCTCTGGAAAGAGCTTCCTCCATCAAAGCCTTTGCCCACCAGTTATGCAAAAGCCTTTCCCTATTCGGGTGTAGCGCGAATCCGCAGAAATGAGTGGGATGCCACCATCCTTTCTAACAATGCTGGATGGCTTACTTTCCATAAGGAAAAAGTGATGCTGCAAGCCATGCGTGTGGCGTCATCATTTTTTGGAAAGGGACAGTTTCAGTCAACCGAAATTACCAAGGAAGGAAATGCATGGATTCTCCGCAGCTCCCTTGAAGGTGTTTACTATCAACCTTATCCGGCAGATAAAATTCCCGGTGATGGTGATTGGTCGAAAATGCCCAAAACAAATAGAACACAATCAGAAATTCAAAAACTGAATACAGTCATCGCCATCAAGGAAACAAACAATGGCCTTGAGGTTGATATTGACATCACTGGTACTGACCATGTGCCGGTATCATTGGAACTGGTCTTCAGGCCGGGTGGAAAATTTTCGGGTTTGGAAGAAGTAATTCCAAATCAAACCTATGTCTTGAAGGGAAAAGAGGGGAAATATTCAGTAGATAATCAATCCATTTCATTTGGTCCGGGCAAGGCGGAACACAGGCGGTACAACCTCCGTGGCGGACTCCCCGCATTCAACGCGCCCTCCGCATACATCACCGGTTCAACTCCTTTCAAACATACTTTATACTTGTCATGATGATCAGATACATTTTTCTGATGTTATCTTTTGTTTGCTTTAGTGCTTCCGCCCAGCCATCTTTTCAACCTGAAGAAATGGTGAATGTATTGATGGGCACTGATTCCAAGCACAGCTTTTCCAATGGCAATACCTATCCCGCCATCGCGGTTCCCTGGGGAATGAATTTTTGGACACCCCAAACAGGCTACAATGGCAATGGATGGACCTATCAATATGCCTTAGAAAGGATACGTGGTTTCAAACAAACGCATCAGCCATCACCTTGGATTGGCGATTATGGCCAGTTTTCTATCATGCCCATGACCGGAAAACCAAGGTTAGATGAAGAAAAAAGAGGCAGCGTATTCTCGCACAAAACAGAAGTGGCAAAGCCATATTATTACAGTGTTTACCTGGCAGACGACAATGTTGTAACGGAAATCACTCCCACTGAAAGGGCATCCCGATTCAGGTTTACCTATCCGGCAGCAGACAGTGCTTTTATTTTGATTGATGCATTCGACAGGGGATCATACATCAAAATCATCCCCGAAGAAAAAAAGATCATCGGCTACACAACCCGCAACAGGGGAGGCGTTCCGACTAATTTCAAAAATTATTTTGTCATTGAATGCGACAAAAATTTTGAATTGTATTTTACGGTGGATGATAAACTGCAACGTTCAAGCGCAAAGGAATTTACCGGAAATCACGCACAAGCTGTCATTGGTTTTTCAACCAAAAGAGGAGAGAAAGTGCAGTTGAAAGTGGCATCTTCCTTCATCTCTTTTGAACAGGCAGCGCTGAATTTAAACAGAGAAATTGGCAACCAAAGCTTCGAACAAATACAAGCAAAAGCCAAAGCGGCCTGGCACAAGGAAATGATTAAGTTGAAAGCCGAAGGCGGCACCGAAGAGCAGTTGAAAACCTTTTATACTTGTCTGTACAGGATGTTGCTTTTCCCACGCAAGTTTTATGAATACAATGCCAACAATGAAATGGTACATTACAGCGCCTTTAACGGAAACGTTGAAAAAGGCTATATGTTCACCGATACAGGCTTTTGGGATACCTTTCGTTCGCTTTTTCCATTCCTCACCTTGGTGTTTCCTGAGTTAGACAGCCAAATCATGCAGGGGCTCGCCAATACCTACAAAGAAAGCGGGTGGCTTCCAGAATGGGCAAGCCCGGGCCACAAGAAAAGCATGATTGGCAACAATTCCACTTCCGTTATTTCAGATGCTTACATGAAAGGCATACGTGGGTTCGACATCAACCTGTTGTATGAGGCCATGGTAAAAGGCAGTAACGGCGAGGGGCCTATGCCAACGCTGGGCCGCAATGGTGGCGAGGCCTACAACAAAATTGGGTATGTTCCTGCAGACAATTATGGTGGTAGTGCTGCCAAAACAATGGAATATGCCTATGCAGATTTCTGTCTCAGCGAGGTGGCAAAATCATTGAAAAAACCAGCTGAGGAAATCAACAAGTTCCGTCAGCGTGCACTGAATTATAAAAATATTTTTGATCCCAATCACAACCTCATGCGCGCCAAAAAGGCCGATGGTTCTTGGGTGAAAGATTTTAATCCATTCACCTGGGGCAATGAATTTGTGGAAGGAAACAGTTGGCATTACAGCTGGAGCGTGTTTCAGGATTTCAATGGTTTGGCCAAGTTAATGGGCGGAGAAAAAGTGATGGAAAACATGTTGGACAGTGTTTTTGTAATGCCTCCCATATTTGATACAAGCTCTTACAAAAGAACCATCCATAAAATGGTCGAAATGCAAGTGATGAACATGGGTCAGTATGCCCATGGCAACCAACCCATTCAACACATGCTCTATATCTACAACTATTGTGGCGCACCATGGAAAAGCCAGCAGCATGTCAGGGATGCCATGGATAAACTCTACAAACCCACACCAGACGGCTATTGTGGCGATGAAGACAATGGCCAGACCAGTGCCTGGTATGTTTTCAGTGCAATGGGCTTTTATCCGGTTTGCCCCGGCTCCAATGAATACGTATTCGGATCACCCTTGTTCAAAAAGATCACCATTGATCTTGGTAAAGGCAATAAATTTTCGATTGAATCGCCCAACAATGCACCCGAAAACGTTTATATTGGAAGCGCTTCGTTGAATGGAATCCTTTACAACAAAAATTATATTAATCATTTTGACATTCGAAAAGGCGGAGTGCTTAAGTTTAACATGAGTTCACTTCCCAACAAAAAGCGTGGAGTGAGCCCAGAGGCATATCCTTTTTCCATTTCAAAGACCTCTTTAAAGTAAATTCAAAGCAGATGAAGAAAATATTGTGGTTGTTTACATTGGCACTTAGTATTGCAATTGATTTGAATGCACAGGCTGATGTGGAGAAAAAAATCCAGACAGACCTGATCCTTGCTGAGGATGGAGATGTTGTAAACCTAGATGGAGGCGTTTTCAATATATCAAAAAGCCTCTCTTTGGACGGCAAGAAAAATATTGTCATCCGGGGCAAAGGAATCGACAAGACCATCCTAACCTTCAAGGATCAGTCTTCAGGAGCCGAGGGGATAAGGGTCAGCAACTGCGAAAATGTTGTACTGGAAGACATGACTGTTCAGGATTCCAAGGGAGACCTGATCAAGACCATGCATGTCAAAGGGATTACTTTCAGGCGTATAAAAGCCGAGTGGACGGGCAAGCCCGATGAGAAAAATGGGGGATATGCCCTTTACCCTGTGCAATGCGAAAATGTAATGATAGACAGTTGTATTGCTATTGGTGCTTCAGATGCTGGCATCTATGTGGGTCAGTCCAAATACATTGTTGTGAAGAACTGCACAGCCTACAATAATGTGGCTGGAATTGAGATCGAAAACTCACTGTATGCAGAAGTCTACAACAACCTGGCTACTGGCAACACTGGCGGAATCCTTGTATTCGATCTTCCAGGCTTGAACCAGAAACAAGGCGGATATGTATCCGTGCACAACAATATTATCAAAGAGAACAATCTTTCGAATTTCGCTCCGAAGGGAAATATCGTTGCCAAAGTGCCTAAGGGAACTGGCGTGATGCTGCTTGCTGCCAACCATGTTGAGGTATTCAACAATGAAATCATCAACAACAGCACCATGGGTGTGGGCATCATCAGTTATTATATTACAGAAAACAAATTCAAAGACAAGGAATACAATCCATACCCCAGTGCCATTGCAGTGCACGACAATACCTTTGAACGGAAGAAAAGGAAAGTGCCCATGGAAGGGCGTTTTGCACAGATTTATTATTTCAAACTGAAATTCGGGCGCAATGTTCCACATATCGTATATGATGGAATCATCAACCCCAAGTACCGAGATGAAACAGGAAATGTCAAGACCGAGTACAAGATCTGCATTCAAAATAACAAGAACCAGAGCTTTGCCAACATCGATGCAGACAATGATTTCAAGAATATTTCAAGGGACATTACACCATTCAATTGTACCCTTGAGCCCATTGTATTGAACAATAAAAAATAACCGAATAGCATGCGAAAGGGATATGTTGCCATTGTTGTGCTGGCGTTGATGTGCATGATGCTTTCCATGTCCTTTATGGACGTGGAGCAGTTTACCTACAAACAACGGTTGTCTGAATACGGGCTTTTTGAAGGAAAAATCAGTGAACAGCAACCGGTGAAAACGGTAATGCCCTACTCACTCAATGCTCCATTGTTTTCAGACTATGCCCAAAAGTTGCGCTTTGTGCAGCTGCCCAGTGGTGAACATGTTGCATTCAATCCTGATTCGGTTTTTAAATTTCCTGTTGGCACCACCATTGCCAAAACCTTTTATTATTACAACGATGAGCAGGATCCTTCAAAAGGAAGGCGCTTGATGGAAACCCGCATCCTGATCCATGAAGCCAAAGGTTGGAAATCGCTGCCATACATTTGGAATGAAGATCAGACCGATGCCATGCTCGAAGTAGCAGGTGGAAGTGCTGCCGTAGCATATCTCAATGCCAAAGGGGAAAAAATCTCCTTTGAATACATTGTTCCCAACATGAACCAATGCAAGAGCTGCCATGAAAGCAATGGGGAAATGACACCCATAGGCCCTTCTGCACGCCAGCTTAATGGTAACCACGACTATGCTACCGGAACAGAAAACCAACTCAAGAAATGGTCGCAGGTTGCAATGATGACAGGACTTCCTCAAGACATGTCGGTCATTCCGCAGTTCGTCAATTACAGCGATCCTACCCAAAACATTGATGACCGAGCCAAGGCTTATCTCGATATTAATTGTGCACATTGCCACAACAAGAAAGGCCCCGCACAGACTTCAGGACTTTTCCTGGATTGGAAGACAACCGACCGCGCAGCATATGGTTTCTTCAAAACACCCATTGCTGCCGGAAGGGGTTCAGGCAACCTGCAATTTGATATACATCCTGGAAAACCCAATGAAAGCATACTTTTATACAGGATGCAGTCAACTGATCCCGGCGTGATGATGCCCGAGGTCAGCAGAAAGCTCATCCACGCTGAGGGCGTAAAGCTCATCAGTGACTGGATCAAGTCAATGAAAACAGAATAATCAACAATGAAGAATCTTTTGAA
>JBDLTO010000002.1:0-3349 GCA_039805815.1 Bacteroidota bacterium
CATATTTTCCTTTTGTGGTATTGTTGAGATAAGCTGTTTTATTGCTGCCAAAAGACAGGTCAGGGGTGAAAACAAATTCACTGGTTCTGAAAAACGCCAGTCCTGCCGGATTTACAGTGGCCGTGGAAATATCACCTCCCAGTGCAACAATTGCCCCGCCGATTGCACGAGCCCTTGCGGTGCCACCATGCGTAGTTTGAGAAAAACGCAATGCATCAATAGGTTCCTGAGCGTATACAAAGGCAGTGAGCTGGATAGCTGAAAGTAACAGAAACTGCTTCATAGTCTTGTCTTGGTCATCAAAAAAATAAAGGCATTGGAATGTACTTCATACTGATTCCAATGCCTAGGTATAAATTGTTTTATCAGTTGCCTCCCCTTGGAAAAGATCTGACTGGGGCTGAACTACTGCCTGAGCTGCTGCTTGAACTACTTCCGGAGGAAGAATTTGAAGAGGTTCCTGAGCTCCTGTTGCTGCTAGATCCGGAGTTGCTGTTGCTGAATGTTCTGGCCGGACTGCCATAATCACTGCCACTGCTTCTCGGGTTGTATCCTCCACGCGGGGTGCTGCCACTGTTGTTGTAATATTGATTGCCTGAACGAATTGGCGTTCCCAGTTTAGTGTCAGAAAATGAGTTTCTGGGTGCACTGTAACTGCTGAGTTTGTAGGTGCGTGGACCGCTGCTTTTTGGTGTAACGTATTTTGTTATATTATAAACAATAACTGGGCTCCCGTAGTAATTTGGTGAAAATGGATTCCAATATCCGGAATTCCTGTATGCATAGGGGTTGCCCCAAAGCGAGTTACCTAAGCCCATGCCATAACCGTATGAAGGCGCTACGTTGAAATAATTGTTATTATTCCAGTGTGGGTTATTCCAGTATCCATAGTCGTCATCAAACATATTCCACCTCGCTCCCCCAAAAGATTTCATCCGGAGATACCTGTCTGCCATAGGAACATCTTCGGCTCGGTATTCATCCCGGTTGTCTAGTTGAACATACCCGCTGTTGTCTTTGGTGGGTGAAAAATACACATCGTCAGGTGTTTGTCCGCTCCTGTAAGCAGTGCTGCATCCCATCATGATGGAAGACAGCAAAAACATTGAAATGATCCTGTTCATGGTGATGCGGTTTAAAGATTAATCCGAAGTTACTACATTTGCGCATTCGGAACTTAATTATAGGACGAACGGTAGGCCCAAAGGTTGCGAAATTTCATCACAAAAATGTTAAACTATTAATAATATGGCCAACGAACTCACATCCAGGGCAACAGACTATGCACAATGGTACAATGATTTAATTCTGAAAGGAGGTCTTGCAGACTATTCAGCTGTTAGGGGATGTATGGTAATCAAACCATATGGGTATGCACTTTGGGAGAATATGAAGGATGTGTTAGACAGGATGTTTAAGGAAACTGGCCATGTAAACGCCTACTTTCCGCTTTTTGTACCTAAGTCATTTTTGGAAAAGGAAGAGGGACATGCAGAAGGTTTTGCCAAAGAATGTGCCGTTGTTACCCATTACAGGTTAAAAGGAGATCCCAATAATAAAGGAAAACTGATTGTTGATCCTGAAGCAAAGCTTGAAGAGGAATTGATTGTTCGTCCTACCAGTGAAGCCATCATCTGGAATGCATACAAAGACTGGATACAATCATACCGGGATTTGCCATTGCTGATCAACCAGTGGGCCAATGTGGTACGCTGGGAGATGCGCACCAGGCTTTTTTTACGTACAGCCGAGTTTTTATGGCAGGAGGGTCATACTGCCCATGCAACAGCTGAAGAGGCCATTCAGGAAGCAGAAAAAATGCTTCACGTGTATGCCGATTTTGTTGAAAACTACATGGCTTTACCGGTGATGAAAGGCGTAAAGACTCCAAATGAACGTTTTGCCGGGGCTTTGGAAACATATTGTATAGAGGCTTTGATGCAGGACGGGAAAGCTTTACAGGCCGGTACTTCCCATTTCCTCGGACAAAATTTTGCCAAGGCTTTTGATGTTAAATTCCTTACCAAAGAAAACCGGCAAGAGTTTGTATGGGCCACTTCATGGGGTGTTTCAACACGGTTGATTGGCGCTTTGGTGATGGCACACAGTGATGATCAGGGATTGGTTCTGCCTCCTCGCATCGCGCCATTACAAGTGGTAATAGTACCAATTTTTAAAGGGGCAGAACAAAAGGCAGCTGTTGACGAAAAAGTATCACCCTTGATTGCTGAACTAAAAACCAGGGGTATTTCTGTTAAATATGATGATTCTGAAAATAATCGTCCGGGTTGGAAGTTTGCTGAATACGAATTGAAAGGCGTACCGGTGAGAATAGCCATTGGCCCCAAGGATATCGAAAATGGCGTAGTTGAAATTGCCCGCAGAGACACCAGGGAAAAGTCTTCAGTTCCAGTTGAAGGTGTGGCACAACATATACAAGATCTGCTGGAGACTATTCAGCAAAACCTTTATAACCGCGCATTAGCATACCGGGAAGAGCACATCACAGCAGTAAACAGCTGGGAAGAGTTCAAAGCTGTTTTGGATCAAAAGGGGGGATTTGTCTCAGCCCATTGGGATGGAACGCCGGAAACGGAAGATAAAATCAAGGAGGAAACAAAGGCAACAATACGGTGTATTCCGCTCAACAATGCTCAAGAGTCAGGAACTTGTGTATATTCCGGTAAGCCAAGCAGCCAGCGTGTGTTGTTTGCATTGGCTTATTGATGTGGCAATAGGGAGTATTAGTTGATTATTTTATTTCTCGCGTTCAGACATCCACCAATTACTCCGGCTTTCTCCCCCATGGTAGAAAACTTAAGTACGGTATCATTGTTTACGAGGCCCAGTGAGTATTTGTTGAGGGTACTCCGGGCAGGCAGTCTGATATAGTCACCAGATTCTGCCATCACCCCACCGATGATCATAAGTTCGGGATTAAATATGTTGATCAATACAGCCAATCCTTTCCCCAGCTTTTCACCGGATTCGGCAAGCAGTTCAATACACAGGGTGTCTTCTGCCTGGGCTCCTGAAACGATATCAGCAAGAGTAATGTCTTCCGGACTTTTGTTATCCCGCAAAACAGATGAGGATTCACCTTTTTTAATCCGCTCTTTAAATTTTCTAAGCAAAGCATAGCCTGAAGCTTCAGTTTCAAGACATCCCTTTTTGCCGCAATGGCAGAGCAGTTCATTATCATAAAGGGGGATGTGCCCTATTTCACCGCTGAAACCGGATTTCCCTATATAGAGGTTGCCATCTATGATTATACCTGTGCCAATGCCGTAGTCAAGGTTTACAAATACGATATGTTTTTCACCTGCGTCTACACCATTGTAATATTCTC
>JBDLTO010000003.1:0-4331 GCA_039805815.1 Bacteroidota bacterium
TCCACCGTACATGTCATTGCCGCAGATGACTTCATCACCCGGTTTAAGCAGTTTGATTACGGCATCCGTTGCTGCCACTCCGCTGCTGAATGCCAGTCCGAACTGTCCACCTTCAATTACAGCCAGTGCTTCCTCCAGTGCTGTTCTTGTGGGATTTTGAGAGCGGGCGTATTCATAGCCCTTGTGAACTCCGGGTGCTTCCTGCACATAAGTGGAGGTTTGAAATATGGGAGTCATGATGGCACCAGTGCTCGGATCAGGGTGTGCACCTGCATGGATGAATTGTGTAGCTTTCTTCATACGGCAAAGTTAATATTATATCGTTCGTTATACCTTTGTGTTATGGCCAATGTCTATTTTAACAATCAGGTTCCCGGTGCATATACCGGCATCAGGCAGACTGCTCTGCAATTTAAAGGAGTTGATGAGTTTTGGGTGCATGATTTGTATCACCAGGATAAAACCTCCGGTTTAGGGTTCTGGGACCGCCACAGGGAGAACAGGTGGCTCAAAAAGTCGTGTGCAAGCTATGGTGAAATATTCACCTATTCAGAAGTTACCCGCAGCGAGCTGACAAAGCTGATTCCCGGAATAGCAGAGAAAATAATTGTAAAGTCGCCGCAGGCGGATACTGCCTATGTGGTTACTGATGATGACGCCCGAGATGTAGTTCGGTACCAGTTTACACAGGGGGATGCTTATTTTATGTACCGCGGACCAATTCATCCTGCTGCAAACCTGATTAACCTGCTCAAAGGGTTTTCTGTTTTTAAAAAACGGATTGGCAGCAACATGAAACTAGTTTTATGTGGACCGCAAGGTGAATATGCTGCTCCCTTCCTGGCAGATCTTGAAAATTATAAATACCGAAACGATGTGGTGGTTACCGGTGAGGTAGGTCCGTACGACCAGGTTTCTCTCCTTTCTTCAGCCTATGCCTTGGTACATCCCTGCAGGTGGGAACGTTTCGGCATACCTGTTGTGAATGCTATGAAGGCAGGTGTACCTGTTTTGACTGTGTCCAGTAGTTCCATGGCAGAGTTTACCGGTATGGCCGGCATGTTTTTTGATCCCGCTGATCCCGATGAGATTGGACGAAAGCTTATCCTGATATACAATGATGAGCAAATGCGGGCCGATATGATTGGGACAGGGCTTATTGAAAAACCAGTATGACATTCCTCTGTACCTTTTTTCGTACCTTTGCAGCTTAAATTTTTTGCATGAATCAGTCGACCATAACCATCGATGTCAGTTTAGATGACCAGCGCATACCGCACCAGATTCAGTGGAATGCCACCCAGTCCAGTTCTGCTGAAAAGCAGGATGCAAAGGCTATGATGGTTTCATTCTGGGATGGTAAAGAAAAGGCAGCTTTGCGCATCGATTTGTGGACAAAAGAAATGATGGTAGATGAGATGGCAGATTTTTATTACCAGACCATGATGACCATGGCAGACACCTTTGAGCGAGCTACGCATAACAAGGAATTGGTAGGAGAGATGAAGGATTTTGCAAAAGGGTTTTATGCCAAGTTCCGCAAGAGCCTTGAAGCGGAGCAAAAAGGATAATAGCAATTACAAATCAAATAATTATTACCATGTCATTAGAACAAACCATCAACGATAACCTCAAAAAGGCCATGTTGGCCAAGGATGAAAAAGGTCTGCGTGCTCTTCGGGCAATTAAGGCAGCATTGCTGCTGGCCAAAACAGCAGAGGGCGGAGCTGCAGGCATGACACCTGAAGCAGAAATAAAAATGTTGCAGAAACTTGTCAAGCAGCGGAAAGATTCAATTGCCATTTTTGAACAACAGAATCGACCTGATCTTGCCAAAACAGAGCATGAAGAAGTGGAAGTCATTGAGCAGTACCTGCCCAAACAGATGGATGCAGAAACCCTAAGGCAAGTTATTGCAGGCATCATTGCTGAGTCTGGGGTTACAAGTTTATCCGGATTGGGACAAGTAATGGGAATTGCAACGAAGCAGCTGGCCGGCCAGGCAGATGGAAAGGCTATATCTGCCATGGTAAAAGAGTTGCTTTCCTGATTCATCCAACCCGGTACTCAAAAAAGAGCGTAAATGGCTATAGATATTGTTGCACTGGTTTTTTTGGTTCTTGCTTTATATAAAGGGTGGACAAAGGGGTTGGTGATGGCTGTTTTTACCTTTATCTCTTACATACTGGCTTTGATTATCGCCTTTAAGTTTTCAGGCTGGGTTGCAACACACTATTTGCAGGATGTGGGTGAGGGTGGTGGCAGGTGGCCATCCATACTTGCCTTTTTGCTTGTTATGGTTATGGTTATGATTGCTGTTAGGGTTGCGGGGAAGGTCATTGAAAAGTCTATTGAGCTCATGCTGATGGGTGCTTTCAATAAGGTAGCAGGTGTTTTACTTTTCAGTGTGATATATTTTACTTTTTATGGGGTAGTATTGATTTATGCCAGCAGGTTTGGAATTATTGGGAAAGGGTTGATAGGCGAATCGCGCACAGGAGAGATACTATTGAACTGGGGAGCGAAGGTTATAGATATTTTTGCTGTGTGGATACCCGAACTGAATAATTTGTTTAAGCAGACGATAGTATTTATTAAACAGTAAGTGGATAAAACTTACCAGGGTTGGTCTGTTTCCTACAAAGGATGCGATTTGTCGTTCATTTTGCCCATCTTTGTCGGGGTCAGCCAAAACTATCTTATAATTTAGTCAGGTAATTGATATGAGTTTACAATACGAGGTTAAAGAAGATGCCAAGTTCAAGTTTATTGAGGAAGGTGAGGGTCAGCCCTTGATGCTGCTGCACGGACTCTTTGGAGCTATGAGTAATTTTTCCGGGATTATCGATCATTTCAGGCATACACATAAGGTTATTGTACCATTGTTGCCTTTATTTGAACTCGATCTGTTGCATACAACAGTAGGCGGACTGGAAAAATACCTTGCCAAGTTCATTGAACACCGCGGTTATACTGGTATTCACATGCTTGGTAATTCACTCGGTGGACATGTAGCATTGGTGCATGTTCTTAAGACTTCAGCAAGGGTAAGGTCACTGATTCTAACGGGAAGTTCGGGCCTATTTGAAAATGGTATGGGAGATACTTATCCCAAGCGTGGTGATTATGACTATATCAGGAAAAAGACCGAAATGACCTTTTACGATCCCAATACTGCTACTAAGGAATTGGTAGATGAAGTATATCAGATTGTGAATGAGCGTATGAAAACGCTCAAAGTAATAGCGCTAGCCAGGAGTGCCATCAAGAATAACCTTGGCGATGAGTTGAAACAGATTAAATTACCAACCCTATTGATATGGGGTAATAACGACAGCATTACACCTCCTTTTGTAGGCAGGGAGTTTAACAGGTTGATTACATCCAGTGAATTACATTTCATAGATCATTGCGGCCATGCCCCTATGATGGAGGTTCCAGATGAATTTAACGTTATACTTGCTCAATTTTTACAAAAATTCAACGATCCTGCCGCAAATTAACTGTAATATTGGACTGTCAAATTTGAATATGACATTTTGCAGTCAACTTTTAGATCATGATTTCAGGGTTTTAAGCGTTCATGATACTGTGGCACAGGCCATAGAAATCATGGAAGCAGAACACGTATTTTCTTTGCCGGTTCTTGACGGACAGATTTTCCTTGGTGTGGTAGAACTGGATGATTTGCAGTCAGCATCCTTGCAGGACGAACTCGAGTCTATTCAACCCCTTTTTTTGAAAGTATCTGTAAGGGCAGGAGATCATTTCATTCAGGCTCTCCGAATACGATCTAAATACCAGCTCGACATTGTTCCTGTGCTCAATGAGCAGCAGGAATGGGAGGGTGTAATCGAAAGTTCCAGGTTGCTAGATCAGGCATCCCAGTTGCTCGGTGCTGAAGAGCAGGGTTCTCTTTTGATACTTGGGATGCCCAGAACAGACTATGCTCCAGGAGAAATCAACCGACTGGTAGAATCCAACGATGCCACAATCATGAACATGAATGCCGTCACTGACCCTGCTACAGGTATGCTCCAGGTCATGTTGCGCGTAAATAAAGAAGACATTTCTGGAATAATTGCCACTTTTCAGCGTTATGAGTATAAAGTCATTTACCATTTCGGTGAAGAAGCTTTTGATAACACACTGCAAAACAACCTGGAACATCTCTTCAATTATCTGAATATTTAGATATTTATGGGGTATGCTGGATGTTATGCCCAATCAATAACCCCCCGGCAATGCGTAAATTAGTCCTGATATTTTTTGTTGGATTTTTTCAGCTCCCCCTGGGTGCCCAGGAATTTGGGCCGCCTGCGGGAAGTCAG
>JBDLTO010000004.1:0-3439 GCA_039805815.1 Bacteroidota bacterium
TTTGGTACAATAGCAATAGTGATACTCACCTTCATACTTATGTTTCTTAAAAGCCTGTTGAAATAAATCCTTGGCTTTATTGATCTGCGAACCAATTTTTGGCAAA
The DNA here is from genome assembly GCA_039805815.1 of Bacteroidota bacterium. Taxonomy (GTDB): domain Bacteria; phylum Bacteroidota; class Bacteroidia; order Chitinophagales; family Chitinophagaceae; genus Pollutibacter. The sequence goes on from JBDLTO010000004.1 coordinate 107, forward strand.
TAGGTAAGTTTGAGCGGAGTTCCATATTTATCAATAATGGCTCTCAAGTCTAACCCGTTGAAATGGAGGTTACCATCCTTCATTTCAAAGCCTTCCTGAGGGAAATAAAATGTTTGCTTTACCAGATCTGTGTAAGTATTGCTCATTGTAACCGGGAAACTAGTTAATTAGTAAGTATTGGATGGGCAAAATTAGTTTTTTTGCCTGTCTTGAAACAAAAAAACCGGATGTTTATTTGACATCCGGTTGAGTTCTTTTCTTGAAATATTACTTGACTGACTGAACAAGTTGCTTGAAGGCATCAGGAGTGTTCATAGCCATATCTGCCAATACTTTACGATCAAGGTCAATTCCTTTCACTTTAAGTTTGTTGATGAATTCGGAATATTTCATTCCTTCTTCCCTGACAGCTGCATTAATCCTTACGATCCAAAGGCTTCTGTAGTCTCTTTTTTTCAACTTACGGCCAACATAGCTGTAAGTGAGACCTTTTTCCAGAACGTTTTTGGCTACTGTATAAACATTTTTACGTTTGCCGTAAAAACCTTTTGCTTGTTTGAGTATTCTTTTTCTGCGAGCCCTAGAGGCTACTGCGTTTTTTGAACGTGGCATATCTTAATTAGTTTAAATGAATGAAGAAAAGAGATTATTTCAGGCGCAATAACCTTTTTACGAAATCAAGATTTGCAGGATGAACCTGGCCTGTAATTCTCAATGCACGCTTACGCTTGGATGATTTTTTAGTTAGCAGGTGACCGCGGGTTGGTTTTCTGAAAGTGATTTTTCCTGTTCCGGTGACCTTGAAAGTTTTTTTGGCCCTTGAGTGGGTCTTTACTTTTGGCATAAAACTTATTTAAACGTTACCCCTGCTGGTGCCTTCGAACAGACGAAGAACTTGTTTACCATTTGGGAATAGTCCCTAAGGTTTACCTTAGGGAGTGCAAAATTATAATATTTTTTTAAAATAACATGGATATCATCAAAATATCCACATTTTTCTAGTTTCCTGATGTCCAGATATTGTTTTCAGGTTTAAAGTCCGGGAAAATCTTCTGCGGGTCAATGGTTATCATCTTGAGTTCTTCTTGAACAGGAATCCTTGTTTTAACTGCAGCAGAATTTTGCCATACTTCAACTGGGAGTTTTTTAACCCCTTTGATACCTGAAATGGTTTCATAAGCAATAATAACAGGCATCGCACCTCTTTCCATGTTTTCTATGGTAACTATCGCACCATTTTTGGCATTGTTTCCAACGTATTCAACCTTTGTTACTGCCTGATCGAGACGCATATTTTCAAGTATCATGCTTTTCCAAAACCAGCCCAGGTCTTCGCCTACACTGCTTTCTATGCTTCGGAAGAAATCCCAGGGTGATGGATGCTTATAAGCCCAATCGCGGATATATTTTTTAAAAGCAGAATCAAATCGTTTTTCACCAACAATTTGTTCTCTTAGTAAAGTCAATGCAAATCCTGGTTTTAAATACAAAGACAAGCCAATATTTGATTCCTTCATGCCATCATGAGTTTTCATAACCGCTTCTGACCGGTCACCATACATGAATTTAGCCATTGCGTGGGCATCTCCTGCAGGCTGAGCATATTCCCCATTGTTGAAATCTTTAGATGCGATATCATTGATGAAAGTGTTGAATCCCTCATCCATCCAACCGTATTTCCTCTCGTTGCTACCTACTATCATGGGGAACCAGGTATGACCAAATTCATGGTCTGTTACACCCCATAGCGAACCCGTTTTTGCATTGGAACCACAGAAAACAATTCCGGGATATTCCATTCCGCCAACATTACTTGCAACATTGGTGGCTATAGGATAGGGATATTCAAACCAGCGTTTGGAATAGTTCTCAATGCTTGCCTTTGTATATTCAGTGCTTCTCCCCCATGCATTGACACCATCAGAGCTGGATGGGTAAACAGATTGTGCGAGTGCTTTCTTTCCACTGGGCAGATTGATTTTTGCTGCATCCCAGATGAATGAAGCCGATGATGCCCATGCAAAATCACGGGCATTGTTGATGTGGTATTTCCAGGTGAGCTTTTTTGTTGCAGGTCTTGATGCAGGATCTTTCACTTCATTTCTTCCCCTGATTGTAACTGTTGCATCTGAATTATGAGCCAGTTTGTAGTTTTTAAGTTGCTGGGCAGTCATCACCTCTTCCGGGTTCAACAGATCGCCGGATGCTACAACAACATGGTTTGAAGGTGCCGTTATGGCAACATCAAAGTTTCCGTATTCAAGGTAGAATTCACTTGCGCCCAAATAAGGAAGGGTATTCCAGCCCTGAATATCATCAAAAACACAAATTTTGGGATACCACTGTGCAATAGCATAAATGTTGCCGTCAGCATTCTTTAAAATGCCAGTGCGATCAGCGCCATATTCTGGAACTGTGTAACTGAAATCAACCTTGATAGTAACTTTATCACCTGCGGCTTTAAGGGCCTTAGGTAATTCAATCCGCATTCTGGTATCAGTAATTTCAGGAAGTAACACAGTTTCACTAGTTTTTCCTGAAACTGTGGAGAGCAATTTAACGGATGAAATGGTATAACCCCCTAAAAATGGATTTGCAGCATTACCATAACGACTTCTTCCTGCAGGAGGGAGTTTGGCAAATCCACGTGATTCAGGATTGAAAAGATTTTGTTCAAGTTGGAACCAAAGAAAATTCAGGTTATGCGGACTATTATTGGTGTAAGTCATGGTAACAGAACCTGAAACACTGTTCAGACTGTCATTCAATTCTGCCTTGATCTGGTAATCTGCCCTATTTTGCCAGTAACCATTACCAGGTTCTCCATTACCAGTTCTAATATTGTTTCCGTATGAAGAATAGAAAAGTGGATTGAACAAGGCATTGGGGTCATACTTGCTGCCTTGCTGATCCTGAGCAAAAGTTGTCTGAATCAGAAATAAATAAGCAAATGTTAAAAGCTTACAATTAAAACGCATAACAGGTTGATTTTAATGAATATATATAAGTTATCTAAAGTGATTTTTGAGCTTGGTTTTGTTGACGGGTCTTGCAGTATCTGATACCAACCTGACCACAAAACCCAGCTATAGGAGCATCATTTTTTAGGATTGTCAATTCTATTTTTTCTGCCTGTATAAAGGTCGTAAATATTTTTTGAATGATTCTGTTTGACAGGTTTTCAAGTAAATGTTCAGTTTGAGCAAATTCGTATTTCAACAATTCAAAAACCGAAGCATAATCAATGGTATCCTCGAGCAATAAATTACCTTCAGCGATATTTGCATCGATAACCAAATTGATGGTGAAGTTTGTACCGGTTATTTTTTCCAG
>JBDLTO010000005.1:0-6622 GCA_039805815.1 Bacteroidota bacterium
ACTTAAAAAAAATAAGAGGCTTAAACGATGAGGAACAAAAAAAATTAGAGGTTTATGAAAACAGTCTAAATGACCCATTTATTTCTCTTCACCTAAGAACTGAAATCAGCTACTTCTACCAAACTGTATCTCAATCTATAAATGCTGGTGTAGAATCAGGATTTGTAATTTATCCTGACGAGACCTACAGTATGTTTGGAAGTGGTAAAGAAATTGTAGATAGGGATAGGCCTCACATTTATATTCCGCTCTCGCATTTTATTGCAGATCTATTTGTAGATAAAGACAAGGCTGAATTTGTTAATCAACTGAAGTTGTTCAGTGAAGATGAAATGCGGTTGGTAAGAGAGCTGAGAAGTAATAATGTTGAGAGAGTAACCATCACTTATGATAAAGAGGCTCGCAAGGTGACAAAAATTGAATATGATAAAACTGGTCTCCTTAATGGAGACAAAGCAAAAGAGGTGATGAGAATTCTGGGAATGCGGAACTATTCTGGAATTCAACTAAAGACAAGAACAGGAACATCTCTCTCATTTACAAAAACCGAAACCAAATTTCTATAATGACCCGTTTGAGACGGCTCAGTTTATCAATTGGGACTCCTCCATTTGCAATGGCGAGGCCTCAACTGAGTATAAATGAAACCCAGTATTGAGAACAAAAAAACAACAAATGAAAAACTAAACAAAAGCTGTCTGATTCCTTACTCTAACTCATTAACAGAGGATGAACAACTTGAGCAATTCGCCAAATTGATTATAGATATATATTTCGATCAGCAATATGAAAATGAAAAAAACAAGCAATGCCCTTCAAGCTCAGCTTGAAAATTTGTCTACCCGTAAATACAGTAGCCAAGTAAAAAAGCGCGGTGGTGACGCAGTCGTTTATACTCGTGTGAGTAGTCAGGAGCAAGCCGAAAACAATGGTAGTCTCGAAGTTCAACGAAAATATTGTGACAACTATGCAACTAATAATGGAATTTCCATAAAGCAATATTTTGGAGGTACTTATGAAAGTGCTAAATCAGATGGTCGCAAAGAATTCACGCGAATGATCGAGTATGTAAAAAAGTACAAGAATATTTCTTATATCATTGTTTTCAATTATGATCGTTTTTCACGCACTGGTTCAGCAGCATCTCAACTCAGTGAAGAATTAAGTAAGCAAGGTGTAATTGTGAAATCTGTTACACAGGATATTGATACTTCTACTGCCATCGGACGATTACAAGAAAACTTTTTTCACCTGCTGAATAACTTCGATAATCGTTTAAAAAGTGATAGAACGATTATCAATACAAGAGAAGTAATGCTAAAAGGGTACTGGCCCTATGCTACACCACTTGGATATTTGAATCTGAAGCCGAAGCACAGAGCCTGCTTTCATGAATATGTAATTACGGAAGAAGGAAAGCACCTAAAGCGAGGTTTCCATATGATTGCTGAGGGCTTGTGTCAGTTCAAAGAAGTGGTTGAATACTTGCAAAAAAGAGGACTCAAAATCACGAAAACAAGTTTTCGCCATATTTTCAGCAATCCATTTTATGCAGGGTATGTTACTGGAAGTTTAGTCGGAGGAAAATTGATTGAAGGAAAGCATCCTAAGCTCATTGACTTAAAAACATTCCTTACTGTACAGGATGTACTTAATGATAACCCAATTGTTGGAGTGCCCAAAATATCTCGCCATGATGAAGTACCTCTAAAAATATTTGCAAAGGATGAGTTAAGTGGTAAGCCTTTTACTGGATATATCACGAAAGGGAACTGGTACTATAAAACAAAAGATACGGCCACGCCAGTAAATATCAGTTCCAAGCATTTGAATTCACTTTTTGTTACCCTTCTCTCGAAATACGAGTTTAAGCAGTCGTGCAAAACAAAGTTTGAAACGATTCTGACAAAAGAGTTAAAAAACAGATTGAGTGAAAGAGCAAAAGACTCAGCATTAGTAAAAAAGAAAATTGCTGAGAAGAAAAGCTTGCTTGAAAAAGTGGAACTGAAATTCATTAGCGATCAAATCAGTGAAGAGCTTTACAAAAAACACACCAAGCAAATACGCAGTGAGATTGAGGTATTAACCAAAGAAATCGACTCAAGCTCAATTAGCAGTTCGAACCTTGAAAAAACTGTTCAAAATTGTCTTTCCATTGCGCAAAACATAAGCCAGACATGGGTTTCAGCTGAATATGAGAAGAAGCAGCGTTTACAAAGTATGGTCTTTCCTGAAGGAATCCTGTATAATAAGCAAAAGGGGGTAGTTCGAACTCCCAAAGTGAACTTCATCTTCAATGAAATCCCTTTACTGGTAAGCCATTTGGCCGAAAAAGAAAAAGGCGATTCATCAAAGAATCGCCTTAAGTCCAATTATGTGCCCAGGACTGGATTCGAACCAGCACATCCTTGCGAACGCTGCGACCTGAACACAGTGCGTCTACCAATTTCGCCACCTGGGCAATAGATCAAACCAACGATTTCAGGAATTCCTTCCCAACTCCACTTTTCAGGTATTTTTCTTTTTTTCTAGCAAGTACCCTTGTTTCGAAATTTTCAGAAAAAATCAAAGTGAACGGCTTGTAAGCCTTCGTTGATTTGTTTTCACCGTTGTTATGTTCGGAAAACCTTCTTTCGAAGTTATTCGTCATACCAACGTAAATATAGTTTCTATTTATGCTTTTGATGGCATAAACAACAATAACCAAAGAACTGCCATTATCCATGCGTCTACCAATCCTGCCTGCCGGCAGGCAGGTTCGCCACCTGGGCAAGTGGATTGTAAAGATACGAAAAACTGACTAAAAATCCTTTATTTCAGGGCGAATTTCACCTGTACGGATATACTCAGGTTAATTTTTTCAAAATCCAATGCCGGCAATGCCTCCTCGGATTTGGCCATGGAAGAGTAGCCCCGAATCCTGATGGAGTTCAAGGAGGTGGCATCCCCATCCTGGCTGTAATCGGTAATGTGTAATGGAATACCAACACCCGATTTCAACGGGGCAGTCAGCGATACGGCCCTTGAGTAAGCATTCTTTACAGCTGCAACTCTGCAGGCATTGCGGATGGCTTCAATATCGGTATGTCTTACCCTCACCACTTCTGCATTAGCCATCCCCAATTTTTCCAACTCCATGAATACTTTTGTTGCAATTACTGCATTGTCTACACGCAAAAGATATTCTTTGCTTTTCAAAACATCCTTTTGTTTCAAGACATAATACCTGTAATCACTTTGCATCCCTGATGCAGTCAATTGACTTTCTGGTTTAATTCCCAATCCTCTCAATGCAGCTACCAGTTTTTTTTCCTGTTCTTCCAGCTGAACCTTGTTTTTCAGGTCACTTTCGGCTATCAGGATTTTAATAACAATTTCGTTTGGAGTAACCAGCGTATCAGCGTATCCATTTACTTCGATATAGGGTACGTCCAGAAAGCTTTTGGACTGTGCAGAGACTGCATATAGTAAGGTTATCAGCACAGCAGACAAAAAGTATTTTTTCATACACCTCATAGTTTATTAACATGAAGGTCATGCTTAATTTAATTCAGAATTCTACCATTGCACAGAATTTCACTATTTTAGAAAAAAATTAACCAACAATGAGCATTTCCAAAATTTTACAGACATGGCCAAAATTGATGGCATGTCTGTTGCTATTTGGATTGATTTTAGGCTCCACAACGCGCTTATCAGCGTTTGAAGCTTCAGAAAAATCAATCCTGAAAAAGTCATTCGACAGAATCGTCAAAGGAAGAATCACTGATGCAGCCAATGGCAGTGGTCTGGCAGGAGCCAGTGTTACAGTTAAAGGAACTTCTGTAAGTGTGCTGACAGACGGTCAGGGCAATTTTTCCGTAGCTATTCCTGATGACAAGGCAGTTCTGGTGGTGTCCTTTATTGGGTACAACACACTGGAAATAGTTGCCGGAAACAGAAGCACCATAGACCTTTCTTTACAATCTGCTACAGGTGAACTTTCCCAGATTGTTGTAGTTGGTTATGGTACACAATCTAAAAGAGATGTTACTGGTGCAGTAAAAAGTGTAAAAGCTGAAGCTTTCAACCGTGGTGTGATCAATGCGCCTCAACAGTTGATACAAGGTAAGGTAGCTGGTGTGAATGTGGTATCTGCCAGTGGTGAGCCAGGTGCCAACCAGGGTATAACCATTCGGGGTCCGGGTGGTGTTCGTACAGGAAGTACACCACTTTTTGTTGTTGATGGATTGCCCCTGGATAATTCCTCCACCGGTAATGGTGATCCGCTTAACTTCATCAATCCCGCCGATATCGAGTCTATGGACGTGTTGAAAGATGCCTCCGCCACCGCCATATATGGTGCCCGTGGTGCAAACGGCGTCATCCTCATCACTACCAAAAAAGGTAAGGCAGGTGTTTCCACCATGAATTTCAGTTCCACCTTGGCCGTTTCTGAAGTGGCCAACAAGCTGCCTGTTTTCTCTGCTGATGAGTTCAGGAAAAGGGTTGTGGAAGTAGGCGGAACGCTGGACGACAAAGGTGCCAATACCGACTGGCAGGATGAGATTTTCCGCAGGGCTTATACCCAGAATCATAACCTGACCATGAGTGGCGGTGCTGACAAACTGACCTATTTTGCATCCTTCGGCATGCAAAAGCAGCAGGGTATCATTAAAACCAATAACCTCGACCGTTATTCAGGCAGGTTCAATGCCACCCAGAAGTTTTTCAACGACCGTCTCGTAGTTGATGTAAACCTCAGTGCCAACAGCACCAAGCAAGTAAGGCCCAATGTTGGTGGCGCCATCGGTGATGCCATCAGCAACAACCCCACCTACAGTGCTTATGATGCACAGGGAAATATTGCAGCTTACCAGCTGTTCAACAATCCATTGCTAACTTTTAAGCTCGATAAAGACAATACCATCACCAACAGGGTTATCGGAAGCATCTCCCCTTCACTCAGGATCATGAAGGGTTTGACTTACAAGATGAACTTTGGTGTAGATAATTCAACAGCAACCCGCGATGTTCAGAACCTGGGTAACCTTGTGCCACAACGTGATGGCAGGCTAGAAACATACAATATCATAAATAAGAACACCCTGATTGAAAACTACCTGACCTATAATTTCAATGTCAGCGACCATAAGTTTTCTGCACTTGCAGGACATTCCTTCCAGGATATCTACCTGCAGGGAAGGGGATGGAGCATCAATAAAATACCATTGACTCCCGTAGAGCCTATTTACAATCCGGGTATCGGACAGGAACTGACTTTGGCTAATAATAGGCCTTCTGGTTATGCAGTTGTCAATGAACTGCAGTCATTCTTCTCAAGGGTGAACTATTCTTACCAAGACAAATACCTGGCAACAATCAATTTCCGTATGGATGGCTCCAGCAAGTTCGGTGCTAACAACAAATATGGTTATTTCCCCTCTTTCTCACTCGGTTGGAGAATCAGCGAAGAGGATTTCATGAAGAACTCACCCTTCAGCAACCTGAAACTGCGTGCCGGATGGGGACAGACAGGTAATCAGGAAATTCCATCCAAGATTACCCAGGCCCTGTATACTTCAACCGTATCTGCTGCTTCAAGTTATCCGTTGGATCCTTCATCCACTTTCCCTGCCGGAATTGTATACTCTCGTCTTGCAAACCCGGATATCCAGTGGGAAGTTTCTACGCAAACCAATATTGGTCTTGATTTTGGATTGCTCAAAGGCAAGTTGAATGGTTCGGTAGATTATTTCACTAAAAACTCCAACAATATCCTCCTTGAAGTCATTCCGGCTGATCCAATTCAACCCGCAGGTACCTTCTGGACGAACGTTGAAGATATGACCATCACCAACAGCGGTATTGAATTTGAGCTGGAGTACCGGGGAAATATCAACAAAGACATGAAGTTTTCAGTATCTGCCAATGCGGCATTCCTGAAAAACATTGTTGAGAACTCACCATATTCTGTTATCCAATCGGGTTCTGCTTCTGGTGCCGGTTTAACTTCAGCAACCATCAATGGTTATATCAACGGCCAACCCATCGGTACTTTCTTCTTGAGAGAATGGACCGGATTTGATGCACAGGGTTTGAGCACTTACAAGGACATTGATGGGGATGGAATCAGTGGTGATAAGGACAGGCAAGCAATGGGAACAGCCCTTCCCAAAGTTATCTATGCTTTCTCTGGGAACCTTTCCTACAAGAGTTTCGATCTGGTAGCTAACTTCAACGGTGTTTCCGGAAATAAGATCTACGACAATACCGCTAATGCAAGTTTTTACAAGAACAGGTTGTCTAAGAGTGTAAACACCACTGCCGAAGCGATCCGTGATGCCAAGGAGTCAATCAGCAACTCAGCACCAGTAAGTTCAAGGTTCCTGAAAGATGGTGCTTACCTTCGCTTGAATAACCTGGCATTGGGATATAGCTTTGATACCCGCAATTCTGCTTTGGGTAAAGCGGTTTCCAGCTTGAGACTTTCAGTAACCGGGCAAAATCTTTTTGTCATCACCAAGTATGATGGATATGATCCGGAGGTGAATGCAGATCGAACCATCAATGGTATCTCTTCTTATGGTATAGACCTTTTGAGCTACCCTAAAGCAAGAAGTATCGTATTCGGACTCAACGT
>JBDLTO010000006.1:0-3448 GCA_039805815.1 Bacteroidota bacterium
GATCCCAAAGAAAAGGTTGTCGGACTCTTCTTCCAGAATGCTTATCCCACAGAACACGGTGACATCGCTGAACGGTTTAAAGTGCTTACTTACCAAGCCATTAACTGATACCTATGAACAAAAAAATGCTGCTATTGGCATCTGCCATTTCCTTTGCTGTCGCCGTCAGCGGCCAATCCTTCAGGAAACTGCACAACAAAGCCATCCTGATCGATACACACAACGATTTCATCAGCACGGGCATCGAGAAAGGTAAAAGCTTTGACCAAGACCTGAAAGGCATCACCCATTCCGACCTGAACCGGATGAAACAAGGGGGCATCGATGTACAGGTATTCTCCATCTTCTGCGACGAAAATTATGGCATGGGTACAGCCTATGCTTTCGCCAACAGGGAAATTGACACACTCTACAACACAATAGCCCGAAACCCCGAGAAAATGATGCTGGTGCGCACCCCGGCAGAACTGCAAACTGCAGTGCGATCGGGCAAACTGGGCTCCATGATTGGCGTGGAAGGGGGGCACATGATTGAAGACAACCTGGCATACCTTGACAAACTTTACGATAGGGGCGCCCGTTACATGACCCTAACCTGGAACAACAGCACCTCCTGGGCGAGTTCTGCCGCGGATGAACGGGCGAAGAAAGACCTGGGGCATCCATACGGACTGAACGCATTGGGTGAGAAAATTGTAAGGCGGATGAATGAACTGGGGATGATCGTGGACATCTCCCATGTGGGCGAAAAAACATTTTATGATGCCCTGCGCATCACTACCAAACCAGTCATCGCCTCACACAGCTGTACCTATGCGCTTTGTCCGGTGCCCAGAAACCTGACAGACGACCAGATCAGGCTGATTGGAAAGAATAATGGCGTCATCCACCTCAACTTTTATTCGGGATTTGTTGACAGCAGCTTCCGCGAAAAGAACAATGCCTTTATCCGCAAACACCAGACAGAAAAGGATGAACTGCTGAAACAGAATCCAAGCGACTTCTATGCCAACCTCAAGCTGCATGAAAAATATAAAGATGAAATAGACAATGTCAGACCCTCGCTTACACTGCTGATTGACCACCTGGACCATATCGTGAAGCTGATTGGCACAGACCATGTAGGCATCGGATCGGATTTCGATGGCATCAACTCCTCCCCTCGGGAACTGAACGATGTAACCGATATGCCACTGATCACAGAAGAACTGCTGAAAAGGGGATACTCCAAAAAGGATATCCGTAAAATCCTTGGCGGCAATTTTATCCGTGTCTTCAAAGCCAACCAAACCGACAAATAAGCCATGAAAAAAATATTGTTATTCCTCCTGCTACCCATCCTTGCAACAGCCCAATCCAAAACAGATATCACCCGCTGGCAGGAAACAGCCAAAAGGGTGCAGATCATCCGCGACAAATGGGGTATACCTCACATTTATGGCAAAACGGATGCAGATTGTGTCTTCGGATTGCTCTACGCCCAATGTGAAGATGATTTCCAACGGGTGGAAATGAACTACATCACCATGCTGGGCAGAACCAGTGAAGTGACGGGGGAGAAAGACATCTATGAAGACCTGTTGGTTAAAATGGTGATTGATTCCGCCGAATCGGTGAAAGATTATGAACGGAGTCCGGATTGGATGAAGAAACTCCTCAACAGCTTCGCAGACGGCATCAACTATTACCTGTATAAAAATCCGCAGGTAAAGCCAGCCCTACTGAAACAGTTTAAACCCTGGTACCCGCTAACTTATACCGATGGTAGCATATCTGCCATCCAAACTAGCGACCTGACCGGCAACGACATCAAAAAGTTTTATGCCGGCATCTCAACTGACCTTGCCAAACTGAGCAAAAAAGATCCTGATTTTCTCAGCGGTTCGAACGGTTTCGCCATCGCTCCGGGGAAAAGCATATCTGGTAATGCCATGCTGTACATCAACCCACACGTAACTTTTTATTTCAGACCGGAGGTACATATGGTGAGCGAAGAAGGGCTGAACACCTATGGTGCAGTAACCTGGGGACAGTTTTTTGTATACCAGGGTTTCAATGAACACTGCGGATGGATGCACACCTCCAGTGCAGCCGATGTGGCAGACCTGTATGAGGAAACCATTGTAAAAAACAACCAGGGTATTTTCTACCAGCATGACAATAAACAAAAACCGGTCAAAACACAAAAGACCACCATTCAGTATAAATCAGCTAATGGTCAGTTAGCCAGTAAGGATTTCACCATCTACAGCACGCACCATGGTCCGGTTATGGCCCTGCAAGACGACAAGTGGATCACGATGCAGTCGAACAACAGGTCTCTGGAAGGACTGATCCAATCATGGAGCCGGACGAAAGCCAAAACCTTTACCGAGTTCAAACAGATTATGGACCTGCGTTCCAATATCTCCAATAACACCGTGTATGCAGACGACCAGGGCAATATTGCCTACTGGCACGGCAACTTCATGCCCAAGAGAAACCCCAACCTCGACTGGAACGGCATACAGGATGGCACCAGTGTGGCAGCCGACTGGCAGGGTTTACATACAGTAGAGGAAACTGTTCACCTCTACAACCCACCGGGAGGCTGGCTGCAGAACTGCAATGCCACTCCGTTTACCGTGGCTGGAGCGGGAAGCATTGCACGGAAAAAATATCCATCTTACATGGCTCCCGATCCCGAAAACTTCAGAGGCATCAATGCCGTAAGGGTGCTGGCGTCACAAAACAAATATGACCTCAACTCCCTCATCGGTGCAGGATACAATACCTACCTGGCCGCATTTGATGTGTTACTGCCATCGCTGCTGAGTGCCAACCGCACCGCCATCGCAGAAAACATCAAACCAGACATCAATAAAGCCATACAACTGCTTGCAGCATGGGACCGCCGTTCGGCAGCCAACTCGGTGGCTACTACCATTGCCATCCATTGGGCGGAAAGGGTGGTGCCCTACCTGACCAGGGGCAAGAAAATGCCAATCGACATGCCCACGGAACTGCCGAAACTATTGAAGGAAATGCCGGATGCCACCAAAATAGGGTACCTGCAAGACGTGCTGATGAAACTCAAGTCGGATTTCGGCACTTGGGAAGTGCCTTGGGGCGACATCAACAGGTTTCAAAGAATAGACAATGGACTGACTGCTCGCTTCGACGATAATCAACCGAGCATCCCTTCCCCTTTTGCCTCTTCAGCATGGGGCAGCCTGCCTTCCTACAACAGCAGGACTTATCAGGGCAGCCAAAAGCGATATGGGTATGGTGGCAACAGTTTCATCTGCGCTGTAGAGTTTGGCAAAAAGATCAAAGCCAAATCCCTCCTTGCGGGCGGACAAAGCGGAAATCCTGCTTCCAAGCATTTCAAAGACCAGGCGGAGATGTATACCAAGGGACAGTTCAAAGATGTGCTGTTTTACAAGGAAGACATCCTGAAAAATATGGA
>JBDLTO010000007.1:0-7264 GCA_039805815.1 Bacteroidota bacterium
CAGAATATTACAAATTAATGCACCAAATGAGCTTACATCTAAAAACTCATAAGTCAGAATGCGCCCGACATCTGTTCCATAGCCAGATGATACTGGGGGAAGGAGGGCTCGAGCGGGAAGATGAGGGATTCAATCCGATCTACCGTTTTAAGGTATTCAAGTACCTTTTTAGTGGATGCCGTAATCCGGTCTATTCTGGCAGGAAGCGTTCGCAGTCCCCTGAGTAATAGCCAGGCATTAAAGGGTTGGATGCCATTCCCGGCGCAGAGGTATTCACTGAGAAAAATTTTGCGCATCATCGCTGCTGAACCGGCAAGAACACCTCCCAGCGTATCACTGTGTCCACCAATGTATTTGGTTGCTGTCTGCATGCTGATGTCTATGCCCAGCTCTATGGGTTTCTGATAGAGTGGTGTACAGAAACTGTTGTCAATAATTGTAACAATCCCCCTCGCACGGGCAAATGCTGCAATCTCACGTAAATCCTGAATATCCAACCACCAGGAATTGGGCGACTCCAGGTAAATGAGTCTGGTATTTTCCTGTGCCTGAGCCAGAAAACTGTCCGTATCACTGCCATCAGCATAAGTAACCGTTACACCGAAACGGGAAAGAATCTGGTCAAATAGGTGTACGGTCCAGGAATAGGGATGATGTACAGAAAGGATATGATCTCCAGATTTGACATTGGCCATCACACCTGCAAATGTGGCAGCTGCACCATTATTGAAGACAAGTGCATCTTCCGCGCCGTCCAATGCAGCCAGCTTCTTCCGAAGGATATCCACAGTAGGATTCAGTCCGCGGCTGTAAAGGTAACCTCCCATCTCATCAGCGAAGGCCGTCCGCATGGCATCAACCGTTTCAAACTGGAAATTGCTGGTTTGTACTATGGGTGGAGCGATGGCATTAAAATAACTTGCATGATCCTCCCCAAGGTGATTGATGATGTATGATAGGTCTTGCAAACTATCCTGCATGGCTGTGTTTTTTCCTGGTCACAAAATAGATTACCAGAAAAGCCGCCAGCACTGCTGTTGCCGTAAGCGCTGTTTCGGGTTTGTCTATGGCGATACTGGTTGCCACAAAGATATAAGCACTGATAAAAATCAAGGGCATGGCCGGATAGAACTTCATGGAGTAGATCTGTCTCTTATCCAGATGTGCAGTGCGTTTCCTGATGATGAATATGGTTGCGGCCGAAAATGCCATACCGATGGAATCCAGAAAAATAGTAAAGCTGAGAATTTTATCAAAAGTATCTGCGAAAAAAAGAACCACCACACTGATCAGGGCATATACAGTAAGGCTAACTGTAAGCACGTCCCGCTTCTCATCTTTCTTGCTGAAAGATTTGGGCAGTATACCATCCTGACTCATGGCAAACATAACGCGTGGATTGCTCAGGAGCAACACATTGACATATGCCAACACGGCAATGAAGAGCAGGATTGAAAAGGCGAAACGGCCTGTAGGACCAAACATTCGCTCAGCTACAATGGCAGCAATACCCTTGGCCTGCTTCAGTTCTTCAAATCCGATTACCCTGTAATAAGCATAACTCACAGACAGGTAAAGGAGAATGATAACCATAATACCTATAAAAATACCCCGCGGGAGATTTTTTTGGGGGTTTTTAACCTCCTCACCAAAATTGATGGTCTGCTGATACCCGCCGTAAGTGAATGAAACTGCAATTAGGGCTAGTCCGAAAGACTTGACATAATCCATGAAACTGAAATCACCTTGAGGGATACTGACCACTGATGTTGTGCCGGCAACCGGGAAGAAAATGGCGGACACAATCAGCAGGATCATGGAAATTTTAATCAGCATGAGGATGTTCTGGGTGGTGGAACTCATACGCAACCCAAGCAGGTTAATGCCGTAAAAAATTACGATAGCTGCCATGGCAATCAAAGCTTTGACGAAGTCTGCCGCAGGCTTGTCAAAGATAACCTGGCTGATATATTCGCTGCCTATCAATGCAACACCTGAAAGGGATGCAGCATTGGAAATGAGAATAATACAATTGACAGCAAAAGCAATAGAGGGATGATAACAAGTGGCAAAAATCTTGTAATACCCGCCTGTAATCGGATAACGGGAACCGATTTCTGCGTAAGTAAGTGCGCCACATAGCGCGATGAAACCACCAACAATCCAGCTGATAAAAAACACATTGGGTGTAATGGCAGCACGCGCGGAATCGGATGCTGTTCGGAAAATACCCATGCCGATCACCAATCCAATGACGATCATGGTAAGGTCAAAAAGGTTGAGTTGTTGTTTGGGTTTGTTCATGGGGGTAAGTTAGAAAAAAAAGGGACAGCATTAATCCACAAGCTGTTGAAAAGAAAAAATTAAAGGCATCGGATTTGCACCATCTTTGCTATGCATTACGGTTGATTCCGCCACAAGGAATCATTAAAAGGGAAGTCCGGTAATTTTTCCATCCCGGCGCTATCCCCGTAGCTGTAAAAACCATTCCGCCCCAGGCGGAACCATTTCCAAAATAAGCCACTGCGCAAGCGGGAAGGCGGAAAAGGGGTTGAGCCAGAAGACCTGCCTGATGCAACATTTATTAATCAGGGCTTTCGGGAGAAAAGCTGGGATGAATTTTCTGCTGCTGCAGTCAACCATTTCTGTATTATCCGAAGGTTCATAGTCAAAACAAAACTATGACCAAGAATTTCATGTACGCCATTTTCAGCATGCTGATGGCATCAACATCAAAAGCGCAAACCGATTCTACCCAATCACTTGACGAAGTGGTGGTCACGGCCAACAGGTTCCCGCAAAAGCAGATCAACACAGGCAAGGTGATTACAGTAATCAGCCGCAAGCAAATTGAATCAGCAGGAGTTAATACCCTGGGTGAATTACTCGGCAGACAATCTGGCATCACAATCATTGGAGCGGCCAATGCGCCAGGAACAAACAATGACATCTACGTTAGAGGCGCGGCAACAGGCAATACGTTGATACTTATTGATGGCATGCCAGCTTCCGACGTATCTACTATCAGAGGAACATTTGACATCAACTTCATTCCGCTGTTGGAAGTTGAACGGATTGAAGTGGTTAAGAGCGGACAATCTACATTATACGGATCGGATGCCGTTGGTGGAGTAATCAACATCATCACCAGAAAAGATGAGTCAAAAAAAATAACAGGTCATGGCGGATTTTCAACAGGATCCTTTGGCACCAATCAGATCGACGCATCCCTGGTCACCCGCTCAACAAAAGGCAGTCAACTCAAACTGCAATACAGCAGGATGAACACATCAGGTTTCTCTGCAGCACTGGATAGTACCGGCAAGAATGGTTTTGATAAAGACGGTATGAATTCGCAGTTTTTCCTGGCACATTTTCAAACCTCCAACCAAAAAAAACTTGTTTGGATGGCTGGTACTCAGTTGAGCAATTACAATGCAGAACTGGATAACAGTGGCTTCCAGGATGCACGTGATTTTACCGTCAAGAATAAGAACCTGCAAGCTAATACCGGATTAAAGCTGCAATTAAAACGCGGCATGCTTCATGCCAACTTCAATATCAATAACAGCAAGCGGGATTACCTCGACGACTCCCTGCACCTGAATGGATTTGCCAGGTTTGTTTCCTCTCAATATGCAGGAAATTCATCTTTTGCTGAGCTCTATGGGAACTTTGAACTCGGAAAGGGCCTGCAACTTTTCGCTGGTTTTGATAACCGCTGGTTTAACACACGGCAAAATTATTTGTCTGTTAGTGATTTTGGCACATTTGAGACCGCACTGGCAGCAGATTCCGCCAGGGTCAGGGTAAGCAGTGCTATGGTTTCAATGGTTTGGAACAGTAAAAAGGGACTTCAGCTTGAAACCGGCGGTAGATTCAATATCCATAGTCAATATGGCAATAATTTCACCTACACCTTTAACCCTTCCTGGGTAATCAACCGGCAATTTAAAATTGCGTATAACCTGTCATCCGCATTCAAGGCGCCTACCCTTTACCAACTGTATGATGGTTTTTCCGGTCAACGCAACCTTGTTCCAGAAACAGCAGTAACATCAGAGCTTTCTTTGGCATTTACAGGGTCTCCGGTTTTCAATGCAAGAGCAACCGCTTATACCAGAAAAATCCGCAATGGCATTGATTTTGATTACGTCAACTACCGGTATTTCAACTACAATGCTCAAAGTGACCGCGGACTGGAACTCGAAGCTGGTGTTCAAAAAGGAAGATGGGATACACGTATTAATTTTACACTGATCAAGGGCACCGTTACCACAACCAATTTTGTGTATGACCCCAACAACTACATTTACAAGGCAAATGGAGATACTACCTACAGCAGCCTGTTCCGCGTACCGGCCACGTCCATCAATTTTTCAAGTAGCTACCGCTTGAATAAACGTATAAGTCTAACACTAAACCAGCGACTTGCAGGCAAACGGTTTGAACCCGTTTTTGGAGGCAGTCCGGTGCTGTTGAAAGCATACCAAACCACAGACCTTTTTGTTCAACTAAAGATTGGCAAAAAAATTAGGTTTTATGGGTCTCTTAAAAACATCTTCAACCAAGATTACCAGGAAGTACTGGGCTATGTGGCAAGAGGCAGAAACTACACAATCGGACTGCAGTGGTGATGATAATAAACCTCAATAATGACATTTCTATTGGCAATACAACGGGTGGAATCTGATAATTATGATTAACTTGTTGAATTGTTAACAGACTGCCATGACATTAGATGAAATACTTACGGTTACCTTCACACTCTTCGCGGTCATTGATATCATCGGATCCATTCCATTGCTGCTTTCTCTGAAAGAAAAAATGGGTGGCATCCATGAAAGAAAAGCCAGCCTTGTTTCTGGAGCACTCATGATATTCTTCCTGTTTGTTGGCGAAAGTTTTCTGGGTATCTTGGGTGTTGATGTAAAATCATTTGCGGTTGGTGGGTCTATTGTCATATTCATACTCGGACTCGAAATGGTGCTTGGCATTGAGTTTTTCAAGGGCGATGCAGACCCGAAATCAGGCACCGTTGTGCCCATTGCTTTCCCGCTTATCGCAGGATCTGGTACACTCACTACAATAATATCGTTGAGGTCAAGCTATGCAGAATGGCCAATTTTAATCGGGATCCTTATCAATGTGGTTTTCGTTTACCTTGTACTGCATTCCCTTGATTTCATTTCAAGATTGCTGGGAAAAGCTGGTATGCTCGCCATCCGTAAATTCTTTGGCGTCATCCTACTGGCGATTGCCGTGAAAATATTTGCAGGTAATGTAGGCGGATTGATCCGGTAAAGAAAAAAATCGTAAATTATATAACAATCATTTTTTATGAAGCATAAAATATTATCTGCACTGATCGCAGTGACCGCTTTGGTTTGGTTATCCTGGAGCCCTGAATCAAACAAACGCAAATTGCCACAGGCTGCTGATATCATCAGCTGTATGGAAAGCGATGCTGTACAGGAGTATATCAAAGAATCCGGCGAATGGTCTTTCGCTTCTCTTCATCCTACCCCGCTGGCATTAAACAACTGGCAAGCACAGGGAAAAAGAATCTCCTTCACAGCAGCTGACGGGAAAGATGCTCATGGATATTATATCGCACCCAATAAAAAGAGTAAAAAATGGCTTATTGTGATTCAGGAATGGTGGGGATTGAATGACCAGATTATGGCTGAAGCAGATAAATATGCTGCGTCTCTTGGTGATTTTAATGTACTCGCTGTTGACTTGTTTGATGGCAACGTGGCCGCTACACCAGACAGTGCCATGAAATACTCGAGGGGTACAGATCCTGCCAGGATTGCTACAATCATCAAAGCAGCTATCACGCAAGCGGGACAAGACGCGGGCATCTATTCGGTGGGATGGTGTTTCGGCGGCATGTGGAGTTTACAAACAGCAATCCTTGCAGGTAAACAGGCCAAGGGAACAATCATGTTTTACGGCAGGCCTGAAACAGATAATGAAAAGCTGAAAACTATACAGTGTGATGTGTTGGGCTTTTTTGGCAACCTGGACAAGTCGCCTTCACCTGAGATGGTTAGTGCATTTGAAAAAAGCATGGCAGATCTAGGAAAACCACTCGTAACCCACAAGTATGAAGCAGGCCATGGTTTTGCCAATCCAAGTAACCCCCGCCACAATGCCGAAGCCACAGCAGACTCCTACAGCAAAGCCATTGCTTTCCTGAAAACACATTGATCATATTGACTGAAATAAATTAAAACATCCGCATAAAATGTCAGATGCCATTCATCCGAATTTCATCAAATATTGAAAAAATATCAGTAAATTCCGTCACCATTTGACGATTATGAAACGTTTGGCTTTCAGGATGAACCTCTTTCCGGGGATGGAGGAAGAATACAAAAGAAGACATGATACAATCTGGCCGGAATTGGTTGGACTGCTTCGGGAAAAGGGAATATCTGATTACTCCATTTTTCTTGATGAAAGAACGGGGCATCTTTTCGGTGTACTCTGTGTTACTGACTCGTTGCACCTGGATGAACTGCCTGAACAACCGGTGATGCAGCAATGGTGGACCCACATGAAAGACATCATGGAGACTCATGCAGACCATTCACCTGTGAGTATACCCCTGAAGGAAGTCTTCCATATGCCATAAAAGAACATGAATACGATTGATAAAAGGAAAGTAGCCATCGTAACCGGCGCGGGACAGGGTATTGGTCTGCGCATCTGTGAAATGTTGGCTGCATCAGGAAAACATGTTTTACTGAACGATATCAATCCCGAACTCTGTCAGCTTGCTGCTGCGAAAGTCGGTCTTCAAGGCCATTGCACTGCCATGCCTGGTGATGCCGGCGATACGGGGTTTATCCAGGAAATGGTTGAGGGAACTGCAACTGATTTCGGTGATCTTGAAATTGCCATGTCAGTAGCTGGTATTACGCTTTTCGGTGCATTCAACAACTATCCTGTTGCTGATTTTGACAGGGTTATGCAGGTAAACCTGCGTGGCACCTTTTACCTGGCTCAGGCTGCATCCAATCAGATGATCAAACAGGGAAAAGGAGGATCATTGCTTTTTACATCTTCTGTAGTTGGACACCAAGCACATAAAAACCTCGCAGCCTATGCCATGAGTAAAGCCGCAATAGAAATGCTGGCCAAAAACCTGGTTGCCGAGATATCTGAATATGGCATCAATGTAAATACCATTGCTCCCGGAGCCACCCTCACAGAACGAACCCTTGAAGATCCTGCTTACACAGATACCTGGTCC
>JBDLTO010000008.1:0-7094 GCA_039805815.1 Bacteroidota bacterium
AAATATTTTTTGGTTTAGAAGAGATCTTCGGCTCTCAGACAATTGTGGTTTATACCAGGCGCTAAGTTCAGGTATACCGGTACTTCCAGTTTTTATCTTTGACACCCAGATTCTAAATAAACTTGAAGATCCGAAAGATTTGAGGGTTCAATTTATTCATCAAACCCTAGAAAAGATTCAGTCAATTTTAAAGTCAGCAGGATCAGGATTACAGGTTTTTTATGGTGAACCTTTAACTATTTTTTTACAACTGTCTCAGCATTATCGGTTAGCAACAGTTTATACGAATCATGATTATGAGCCCTACGCCCGAGATAGGGATGATCAAATTGCCCAATTTTTAAAAAGTAATGGCATAGATTTCAAATCTTTCAAAGACCAGGTCATATTTGAAAAAAAGGAGGTCGTAAAGGATGATGGCAATCCATATACCGTTTTTACACCTTATTCCAGAAAATGGAAAGCTAAAATTGTAGAGCACCCCATAAACTTTTTTCCCTCAGAACAACATTTTTCAGGGTTTTTTAAGCATGAAGCAGCGGCACTCCCGAGTCTGGAATCAATGGGTTTTCAACATACGCATTGGATTTATCCTGATGTATCAACCCCAGATTTGCTGATCAGTAATTATTCTGAGCAAAGAAATTTTCCTGCAATATCCGGTACATCCCGGTTAGGTATTCATTTGAGATTTGGTACAATAAGCATTAGAAAGTTAGCTTCCCAGGCTCAAATTCTAAATGAAACATTCCTCAATGAATTAATCTGGAGAGACTTTTACCACATGATTCTTTATAATTTTCCTCAGGTAGGAAGGGGAGAGGCATTTAAAAAAGATTATGATAAGATAAAATGGCTCAATAACGAAGCGGATTTTGAAAAATGGTGTACCGGTCAAACTGGCTATCCTATTGTTGACGCAGGTATGAGAGAATTAATGAATACTGGTTTTATGCACAACAGGGTTAGGATGATTGTTGCAAGTTTCCTGACCAAGCATTTACTTATAGATTGGAGGTGGGGAGAAGCCTGGTTTGCTGCCAAGTTACTGGATTTTGACCTGGCTGCTAATAATGGTGGCTGGCAATGGGCTGCTGGTTCGGGATGTGATGCTGCTCCATATTTCAGGGTCTTCAACCCCTCACTTCAGGCACAAAAATTTGATTCAAAAGGTGCTTACATAAAAAAATGGGTACCTGAGTATGACAGTCTTGAATACATTCAGCCTATTGTAAACCATGATTTTGCCAGAAAAAGATGTTTGTCTACCTATTCTGAATGCCTCAAACCTGATTAAATGGTAACTTTGCAGCAGGTATGAGAAAAATTGATTGGTACATCTTCAAACAGTTCCTGTCTACTTTTATTTATTCACTGGTATTATTAACCCTAATCAGTACAGTAATTGACATCAGTGAGCATACAGATGATTTTGCCAAATCCGGACTAACTACAAAAGAGATTTTCTTGCAATACTATGTTGGTTTTATACCACATATTGTTGCCATGCTTTTTCCCTTGTTTGTTTTCATCTCAGTGATCTTTTTCACGTCCAAAATGGCAAACAGATCTGAATTTATTGCCATTCTTTCATCTGGCGTAAGCCTGAATCGGATACTCAGGCCCTATTGGATAGGGGGGATTTTTCTGGGATCAGTTCTTTGGTTTGCCAATGATTATGTCATACCCAAGGCAAATGCCATAAGGACTTCTTTTGAGGCAAGGTACACCAAGTCTGTGTTACCGAATGATGCCTCCAGTGGAGCTATTTACATGAGGACTGATTCATTCAGCTACGCTGGAATGCGTTATTATGACACAGCCAGTAAGGCAGGAGGTAACTTTTTTATGGAGACACTCCATGGAAATGAAGTCATACATAACCTTCGCGCTGATAATATAACCTGGGACACGGCAAAGAAAGTATGGAAGCTTACTGGAGTAGTTGAGCGTAGATTAAATGGTATGCAAGAGCAGGTTAGTTTCAATTACGAGGTTTTCAGAAAATTATCTTTTGATCCTTCCGATCTTAAGCGTGATGAATACATGCAGGCTCGCCTCATTTCACCTGAACTTAGGAAAAGAATTGCTAAAGAGCGACTGAGGGGCTCTGAAACAGTAAAAGAACTGGAAATGGAGAACGCACACAGGTTGGCAACTCCATTTGCTGTTATCCTGCTTACCGTTATTGGAGCAATTCTAGCATGTAGAAAAATACGGGGTGGGAGTGGCGTTCATCTCGCCACAGGAATTATTATTTGTGCTGTTTTTATCTTGGCAGATCGGTTTTCAACTATATTTTCAACCAAGGGAGACCTTAATCCTTATGTGGCAGCATGGATTCCCAATATCCTTTTCAGTGCGGTTACTATTTATCTATATAGAAAAGCACCTAAATAATTCAATATTTATATGCAAAGGTGATGCCGCTTAACGTCTTTGTTTTAACTTTACGAATTAAATAGTAAAACCAATCAAAAGAGATGGAAATCATCAAGGAAAGGTTCAAAATCAAAGCGGATCAGGTTAGTCAGGAAATTAAACAATTGTTGAAAGACCATGGCCAGAAAGTTATAGGAGAGGTAACATTGTCTCAGATTTACCAGGGTATGCGGGGAATAACAGGATTGGTTACAGAGACTTCACTGCTAGATGCAAATGAGGGAATCCGATTCAGGGGTTTTTCCATTCCTGAACTAAAAGATAAGTTACCTAAAATACCTGGCGGATCTGAACCCCTTCCCGAGGGGTTATTCCACCTAATGCTCCTTGGTGAATTGCCTAGCAGTGAAGAAGTTGATGTTATGACTTCAACGCTCCAGAGACGTTCACATGTTCCTAATTACGTTTTTGATACTATTGAGGCATTGCCTGTAACTACTCACCCCATGACCATGTTTGTGGTTGGTATTATGGCGTTACAAAACGGCAGTCATTTTGCAAAGGCATATGCCTCAGGTATGAATAAAAAGGACTATTGGGATGCTACTTTTGATGATGCTCTTGACCTCATTGCCCGACTGCCTCGCATAGCAGCTTATATTTACCGCAGGAAATATAAGGATGGCCACCACATTGAGCCTAATGGCTTGTTGGACTGGTCAGGCAATTTTGCGCACATGATGGGATATGATGATGCAGGCTTCAAGGAATTGATGCGTTTATATATGACTATTCATGCGGATCATGAAGGTGGAAATGTATCTGCACATACAACACATTTGGTTGGATCAGCATTGAGCGATCCCTTTTTGAGTTTCGCTGCAGGAATGAACGGATTGGCTGGTCCTCTTCATGGATTGGCAAATCAGGAAGTTATCAAATGGATTTTTGAGTTGCGTGAACACCTTGGGGTTGAATTGCCAACAAAAGAACAAATTGGTGAATATGTAAAACAAACCTTATCATCAGGTAAAGTAGTGCCGGGATACGGACATGCGGTTTTGAGAAAAACTGATCCAAGATTCACTGCCCAAATGGAGTTTGGAAAGAAACATATGCCTGATGACCCGCTGGTTCAGACGGTATGGAATATATATGAAACGGTCCCCGAAATTTTAAGTGGACTTGGAAAGGTAAAGAATCCATGGCCTAATGTTGATGCGCACACCGGTGCTTTACTCGTACATTATGGCATGGTTGAATATGAGTTTTACACAGTGCTTTTTGGTGTTAGTCGTGCACTTGGTGTATTGGCAAGTCTTTGTTGGGACAGAGCTTTGGGCATGCCTCTTGAAAGGCCTAAATCCGTTACAACAGATTTAGTCCAGAAATGGCTGAAGGGAGAAGATAATATTTGGGGTGATTGATTTAATCTCCCCACAATATTAAAAATCCAAGAATGATTCGTTGATGTATTTCACGAGGGATAAAGAATTTTTTAAATCCAATTTCTTTAAAATTCTGGCCCTGTGCGTTTCAACGGTTCTTGGCGAAAGGAATAAGGATTCCGCAATTTCTTTGTTGGTGGACCCGTTTTTAATCATTTTTATGATTTCAATCTCTCGTTCTGTCAGTTTGCTTAATTTGTTATCGTCTTCATCAACCAGCAATTGATTGGTTATGTTTTTCTGAATTTCAGCACAAATATATTTTTCTCCTTTCATAACAGCTCGGATGGCATCATACATCTCAACTTTACTTGAATTTTTAGTTACATAGCCGGTAGCACCATTACGTATCATTTTTTTAGCAAACGAGGGTTGATTATGCATGGAAACACCAATTATTTTTGTTCCAGGTGCAAGTTTCTTGATTAGTTTAGCTGCTTCAATCCCAGAAAAAGGATTGATATTGATATCTAAAATTGCAATGTCTGGCTTGATTTCAGTAATCTGATCAATAAGACTTTTGGTATTATCATAAACCTTGACAACTTCAAATTCAGGATCCATATTGATTAGTGTCGCCCATGTTTCGGCAATCAACAAATGATCGTCAGCTATGATAATTCTAATTTTTTTTGTCATAATCTATTATTCAAATGGTAATTTAATAAATACGTCAAACCCGGTGCCTGGTTTAGTGTTGATCTTTACTTCACCTCCATAAAATTCTACTCTCGAAAGAATACTTTTTAGCCCTATGCCCTTCTTAACTGTTCCTATTTCAAATCCTATGCCATCATCGTGATAGTATAGCAACATCCCATTCTCACTTTGTTCTATTTTTATTTCAACTTTATTGGCGTGGGCATATTTAAAAGTGTTACTGCTTAACTCTTGAATAACCCGAAACATCATGATTTTGTGTTCATGTAAAAACCTATCAGGGTCCTTACCCTTGTATATTTTAAGGTGGATAGCCGGTTTGGGAATAATACTGTAACTATTTATAAGTTCAATTACAGCTTCTCTAAACCCTAAATCTTTTATAGCTGGAGGTGCAAGGTTTCTTGATAATCGCCTTACTTCATCAATAGTTTTTTTGATTGTTAATTGAGCTTTGTCTATGTCTTCTTCGGCAATTGAATCTTTTTCTTTTAAAATATTAAAATACAAACTCAAATATGCCAGCATTTGTCCAACACCATCATGTAAATCTCTTCCAATAACATCTCGTTGTTCTTCCTCGGCTTGCAACCTTGCTTCCATCAGTTCTTTTTCTTTCTGCACACTTTCAAAAAGAATTTTTGTTTCCAGGTCCCTGATTTCAGTTACATCCCAATGAATTCCGATAGACCCCCTTATTTTACCTTTCATATCATAAGTAGGTGCACCACTTATTACCCAGGTAGCAAAACTTTTGTCTTTCTTCTTTACTTTTATTTCATAAAGACCTTCCTTACCGTGTTCCCGGTTTCTCCTTTCCTGTAAGTTGATATCTTTCTCGGAAAGGTCAGTTAAAAAGATATCTGGTGCAAGCTTTCCTATCAATTCTTCTTCATTATATCCGGAAATTCTTTCAAAAGATTTGTTAACGTAAAGTATTTTCTCTTCTTTATCAACTTCCATTATACCGAGATTCATGTTTGAAAAGAGGCTTCGGTATTTAGCCTCATTTTCAATCAACATTGTTTGTGCAAGGTATTGTTCATTGATATCCCTAACATGCATCAGGATCTTTTTCCCACCTAATTCATCTTCTGTAAATCTGCTATAAACCGCTTCAACCCATTTAAGTTCACCTTGTTTATCTTTTATCTTGAAACTCAGCATTTGTTGCGGTGTAGCATCGGTCAAATCATTTTGGTTTTCACTTAAATCTAGAACCTGTGTACCCTCAATCAGATTGAAAATTGAATGACCAATTATTTCTTGTTCAGACATATTCAAAATACGATTTATTGAAGGTGAGACATATTCAATTATACCTGAATTGTTCATCAGGAAAATAATGTCCGCCGATTTTGTTGAGAGGAGTTCATATTTTTTTTTCTCCTCTTCGAGCGTATTATATATTGATTTTTCATTCGTTATGTCAAATGCAGCACCTATATAACCAAGGAATTCATTGTTTTGCAAAAAGCGGGGAACTGCTATTTCATAAATCCATCTGTACTGATTTTCAGCATTCAATACAAGGTACTGTATTTCACCTCTTACTTTGTTGTTGAGCGTTTTCCCCCATTCAATGATAGCTTTTTGACGATGATCAGGATGAACAAGCTTTGCAAACTCAGTCTGTCCTGTTATGGTTTTTAAATCAAAGCCAAAAAAATCTCTGGATGCCTTGTTAGTGTAAGTAACTTTATTTTCTTCATTGGATACCCAAATCATAACGGGCATTGATTCGGTAATCAGCTGAAATCTTTCTTCAGATTCTTTCATCTGACTTCTGAAATTTTCATTTGCAGTTATGTCAGTAAGTCTGCCAGATATAATTTCATCATTTAATGTGGAATCAAATTTTATTTTTGATTCTTCCAAGATCCATCTAATTTGTCCTGATACTCTGTTTTTAATTTTATATTTTACTGTCATGCTGCCATTCAGCATGAACTCTTTCATAGCATCGTCATAAATATTTTTGAATTCATCTGTAATGCAAGCTCTTTTTTGCTCCCACATATCTCCAGAAGCAGGATTGAAACCCATAAATAAGGGCCATCTGGAGGTAAAAAAGTTTTTATTTTTATTTTGCTGGTAAATCAGATAGTATACATCATTGGTTGATTCAAGAAAGTTATTCAGTTTGTTAAACGTTTCCTGAGCTTGCATTTCAGATTCTCTACGTTCACTGATATCTGAGCCATAAATATTTAATTCATCACAATCAACCCGTTTTACAATTCTAAAGTTATAGTACCTATTATTGACAATACCATCAATATTATTTGGAAAAATACCAGATTCCTCTTGCAATAAAAAGGACCAGAATTTTTCAAAACTATGAATCTTGCCATTGTATACAATATGGGTCATTGTATTTGCAGCCCTGTTCCTGAATTTGATCATCCCGGATCCCGCAATCCTGAAAATGGGATTTGGGTTCTCATTTGGAAAGGATGCAAGGTTGCTGATTTCTTCTAAATCCTTAATCCTATCACTTATATCTTTAATTATACAAATAAAGAAGAGTGTATTTAAGTTGGAATTGATAACGGGAGATATTGATATGTTTACGCCAATAAAATCGCCATCTTTTTTATGTAT
>JBDLTO010000009.1:0-10160 GCA_039805815.1 Bacteroidota bacterium
CGGCGAATGTGATGTTAACCTTCGTACCCTTATCAAACAACTGGGCTTTTGATTTACCGATATTGAAAATACCTCCGCCACCGGAACCGGCTCCGCCGCCACCCATTTTACGCATCATGAGTACAAAAAGCAGTCCGAACATCAACAAAGGAAAAAGAAATTGTAAAAGTGGTCCGAAGAATTCAGGATCACTAACGGGATCTACAGGAACCGGCTCAACCTGAGGATGTTCAGTAAAATATTTATCAAGATTCTGCTGGTAGTCATCCACCTTTGAATAGCTGAATTGAAAATGCGGCCCCTTGGATTGCTTTGCATACACAAGTTTATCCCCTAGCAACTTCTGATATGTGGGTTTGACAAGGCTGTCAGGCTTGATAAAGACCCTGATAACACCCTTATTTTTGACAGGTTCCAATTTGGCTACATCATTTGCAACAAGCATTTTTTGCTTGAATTCCAACTCAGTTATGTTTCTTGCGTCCGGCGTAACACCCCGCATCACCTGATAGCCGATAAGCATTACTGCAGCAATGATGTATATCCAGTAAAAGCTGAATTTGGGACCTTTCGAAGCCGGTCCGTTTCCCCCATTTTCCCTGTTTCTTTTCAGTGATGAAAAGGGATTTGAACGCTTTTCACTGCTGTTATCTTCCTGATTCATATGTAGCCTTTGTTACTTTTAATTTTTTGATTTCAAGGATTTGCCGACTTTCTTAACCGTATCAGTTATCGGCTCTTCTTCTACATCACCATCTCCCCACATTTCCTCAAGTTTGTAGAATTTTCTTGTTTCGCTGAGAAAAACATGTACAACAACATTGACATAATCAACCAAAATCCATTGTGCAGCAGTATGCCCCTCATGTTTATAGGGAGGTTCTCCGCATTCTTTCTTAACCTGCACTTCAACCCAGTCTGCAATAGCTTTTACCTGCACGGTAGAAGATGCTTCACATACAATGAAAAAATCTGCTACAGCCTCAGGGATTTTCCTCAGGTCGAGTGAAACCACATGTTCTCCTTTCTTGTCTTGTATAGCGTTGATTATAACCTTGAGTAACTTACTGTTTCTATTCAGCCTGGTTAATTTCGCAGGGGCGGGACTTTCTTCTGATCTTACTGACAAAAGTTGTTTTTTTAATTGTTCTATGACTATATTGTCAAAATTAAGGATAATTTTAATGCTTTGGGTGCATAATACATGATTGGCAAGCCCTTTAACATATTAACCGTAACAGACAGTACCAATAACCATGCCATGCGGCTAATCAGGGAGGGGCAAGCAACTCATGGTGAAGCATTTTTTGCTCTCGAACAAACCGCAGGAAAAGGGCAAACAGGAAGGATCTGGGCGAGTGAGACAGGTCAAAACATCATGATTTCTATTGTTTTATCAAAAAACCTACCTGAGATAAGCAATCAATTCCGCCTTTCAACTGCTACCGCTTTGGCCTGCCGTGATTTTTTCAACACAGAAACTGCAGGTGATACTACCATCAAATGGCCCAATGACATTTATTGGCGTGACAGAAAGGCAGGAGGAATACTCATTGAAAATGTCATTTCAGGTAAAAACATATCATATTCGGTTCTTGGTGTCGGATTGAACATCAATCAGACACAATTTCCTGGGGTCGGAAAAAAAGTTGTTTCACTAAGACAGATAACTGGAAAAACATACGACCCGATAGATCTTGCTGTAAAATTATGCAGCTTCTTATCTCAAAGGCTTGAGAATGGTCCAGTTACCAAATTTTCAGCACAGCTGGCGGAATTCAATGCGCATCTTTTTCGCAGGCATGAAAAAGTCAGGTTTCTGCGCAACGAAAAGGATGAAGAAGGTATCATCAGTCATGTCACAGAAAAAGGTAAACTCTGTATCATGCAAGAAAAGTCTCTGTACGTAAGCCTGGGAGAAATTACTTGGTTGCTATAACCCAAATCCAGCTGCAATCTCTTCAGCATGAACCTTAACCTTGGGCTTGGCAATAATCTTAACAAGTTTTCCGGTTTCACTGATCAAAAATGTGGTCCTGATGATGCCCATGTATTTGTTACCATAAAGCTGTTTTTCTCCCCAGACACCATATTTTACAGCAAGTTTTTTATCGGTATCAGCAATAATCCGAAATGGCAAAGCATGCTTACCAATAAATTTGAGATGGGATTTTGCATCATCAGGACTAACCCCAATAACCACAATACCTTTAGCCTCAAGGTTTCCGAATCCGTCTCGGAGGTTGCATGCCTGCACGGTACAGGTACTGGTATCATCTTTCGGATAAAAATAAAGAGCAAGCTTTTTCCCTTTAAAATCTGCTAGCTTGATTTTGTTACCGTCTTGATCTACAGCAGTGAAAGCGGGTGCTTTTGCCCCTTCGGTTAGTTCCATTTCTTTTAGTTTCTGGTTACAATCCAATCACGGGTTGTGGTATTGCCCGCCTCGTCCTTAACAACTGCTGTTAGTTTATGTTCACCAGCCGGAAAATTTTCATCAACGGCATACATGTAGCCATTCCAGGATTGTTGTAACAAAAGCCATTTATCATCAACCAGCAGGCGAACATCATTGATAACGTGAAGGTTATCTGATGGTTTCAAAATGATTCTGAAACCCTGCCTTATCAACATACCCTTTTGCAGATTAGACACTAAAACAGGAGGCTCTTTATCTTCAATGAGTTGAAAGAAACCAAAATCTCTGAAAGATGCACTGAACCAGCCTTTTTCTGCAACAGCCTTTTTCACTTCAGTCTTTGTTCTGTAAGTTCTGCGTATCACAACCCTCCCAGTATCAACAAGACTCATATTCCTGTTGGGTTTTATGCGAATGGCAAAATGATTGTTAACAGGAATATATTCTGGTAAAGCCTGGAAGGTAGAAGATAAAAATGCAACCGTTTGGGCAAAAATCGACCTGACTTGAAAATAAAAATTATCGTAAAAGGTGTATTCCGGAAAAACAAACTGGATATTTTCGTCTTCATAAATGTTCACCTGCCTGGGCTGAATGAGCATGCCCTGCTTGGGAGATTGCTGTTCTGCTACCGCCAACTTCCCCGATAATTTGAAATCGACTGTAGAAATATTCCCGTTGATATCAGAAACCCTGATTTGAAACTCTTCTGGCGCAGGCGGAACATCAAGATGATCAGACAACCCCTCCCCCGAATAAATATTAAGGTGGTAAGCCCGGGGGGGGAATAGCATTTGGTAATAAGGCCCACCCCTGAACCTGCTCAGGTAATCGATATGGCCATTTAAGGCACGTGTCTGATCATATCCTATGTTATTCAGCCGGAATGCTGATAACATTCTCCCTGCATGGTGTATCGATGCACCATATATACCGTTTGGATTTGGGAAACCTGTTATCCGGTCAGTTGCCTGAATGGCAACCATTGCCCTTTCAAAAGGAAGCTGGATATCTCCTGCAACATAGCCTGTAGGTTTTTTGATCAGAGAAACCAAAATTGGTCTCTGTTCATATACACTCTTGTCCCTGTCATAAAAAGCCAGTCTGATTACGTCAGGGGGAGTAATATCCTGCAAAGGAAACCGGTAAGCAAGCGGATTAATGCAGCTTTCAGTCTGTGTGTCCCTGATTTCAAAATGCACGTGTGGCCCTTGTGAAGCGCCTGTATTGCCACTATACCCTATCAGTTGCCCTTTCTTAACAGGAATCAAATCTGGAGGTAAAACCAAGTCGGTTTTCCATTGTTGGAGAGCATACTGCTGTGCTTTCAGGTATTGCTCAGCTTCAGGCAGAAACCTATTCATGTGCGCATAAAGGGTTGTTGTGCAGTTGGTATGATTAATATAAATAGCCCTGCCAAAACCACTCAACTCAATTTTTATTCTGCCCACATAACCATCTGCAGGAGCGTAAACGGGAATGTTTTCTCTTGATTCAGTGGCAATATCTAGCCCCATGTGAAAATGGTTATTCCGCATTTCCCCAAAATTGGCATTCAACTTGGGTGTAATTCGCAAAGGAAAATCGAAATAATCGACACCTCCTGGCACCTGAGCCTCAACTGCTGAATTTAACAATACTAACAATATCAATCCACCAATCAGTTTTCCGACATTTTTCATGCCGCAAAACTAATTAAGATTGTATTCTGTGTTGTGCCATTGAGGGTTTTCTCCGTATAATTGGGTATATTTTACAAAAAGTCAGTTATTCCGTACAACATTTTGACAAAAAAAGGTGTCTTATAATTATATAATTCCTGTGATGAAAAAAATAATCAAACTCCTTTTCCTTTCTTTAGCTGGCATCGTTACAATTTTTAGTTTTTCAAAAAAGGAAAAAAACAATGCTGAGCAGGATGCAGTCAGGTTACCGGAGTTTAATGAGTCCGCCATAGTTGAAGATTACGAGATAGCAGCTTATCACAATCAGGCCTGAGAAACTGGCTTGATTCAGACACTAGAAAGCTTTCCCCATAGTTTAATATTTCTTCGGAAAGTTGATGCGCACGCATTACCTTTGCGCTCCGGGTACAACCCGGTTTTTTTGTGCCCTTTCACACAAAACCACAAGGAATCACTATGCCTAAAGACGTTTCAATCCAATCAGTACTTATTATCGGATCAGGTCCAATTGTAATCGGTCAGGCCTGCGAATTTGACTATTCCGGTTCACAGGCTGCAAGAAGCCTTCGTGAAGAGGGTGTGAAGGTAATCCTGATCAACTCCAATCCAGCCACTATTATGACAGACCCAATGATGGCTGAAAGGGTTTACCTTCTTCCGTTAACGGTTGAAAGTATTGAACAAATCCTACAGGAAAATCAGATTGATGCAGTTTTGCCTACAATGGGCGGACAAACAGCACTGAACCTGGCGAAAGAAGCTGAGGAATTGGGTATCTGGGAAAAGTATGGTGTTAGATTGATAGGTGTAGACATAAAAGCAATTGACAAAGCCGAAGACAGGGAAAAATTCCGGCAGTGGATGATCCAAATGGGCATACCCGTAGCGCAGGCAAGAACAGCAAACTCATTTCTTGAAGGAAAGGAGTATGCGCAGGAAATAGGTTTTCCACTGGTAATCAGACCTTCCTTTACCCTTGGAGGAACCGGAGGCGGATTTGTGCACAGCAAAGAATACCTGGACGAAGCCCTAAACAGGGGTCTATCAGCCTCTCCTATTCACGAGGTATTGGTAGAAAAAGCGGTACTGGGCTGGAAGGAATTTGAACTTGAGCTGCTCCGAGATGCAAAAGACAATGTAGCAATCATCTGTACAGTAGAGAATTTCGACCCGATGGGTGTTCACACAGGTGATTCCATTACTGTTGCCCCGGCAATGACGCTAAGCGATACGGCCTTCCAGCTGATGCGCAATACTGCCATCAATATGATGCGCGACCTCGGAAATTTTTCCGGTGGCTGCAATGTTCAGTTTGCACTAAACCCAGAAACTGAAGAAATCATAGCCATAGAAATCAATCCTCGTGTAAGTAGATCCTCAGCATTGGCTTCAAAAGCCACAGGTTATCCTATTGCCAAAATTGCAGCTAAACTGGCATTGGGCTTTTCACTCGATGAACTGAAAAACCAGATTACAAAAACCACTTCAGCATATTTTGAGCCTGCCTTGGATTATGTGATCGTGAAAGTACCCCGCTGGAATTTCGATAAATTCAAAGGCGCAAATGATACCCTTGGCTTGCAAATGAAATCCGTTGGTGAGGTTATGTCTATCGGACGCAGCTTTACCGAAGCCATTCAAAAAGCTTGCCAGAGTCTGGAAAATAATGCTGTTGGTCTAGGCTATTATGGTAAAAGCATGATGCATGCAGACGAGCTGGTAGAATACCTTAAAATACCCAAGTGGGACAGGATTTTTAGGATTAAAGATGCCTTAATGCTGGGTATAAGCGTAAAAACTATTTGCCAGGCAACACGGATAGATCGCTGGTTCATCTATGAAATCCAGAAGATTGTTGATGTGGAAAAAGAGATAGCTAAATATAGGTTTGATACCCTGCCGCTGGATCTGATTAAAAAGGCTAAACACCATGGTTTCAGCGATGCCCAGATTTGTAAAATTATGCAGGATGGCAATGAAGATGCCCTGTATGAAAAAAGAAAGGCTGCTGGCATAAAAAGGGTATACAAAATGGTGGATACCTGTTCTGCTGAGTTTGAAGCCAAAACACCATATTTCTACAGTAGTTTTGAAAATAACGGCACCAACGAAAGTAAAGTAAGCGACAAAAAGAAAATCATTGTATTAGGATCCGGACCGAACCGGATTGGACAGGGTATTGAATTCGATTATTGCTGTGTTCATGGTTTACTCGCCATCAAAGAATGTGGATTTGAAGCAATCATGGTGAACTGCAACCCGGAAACCGTATCCACGGATTTTGACATTGCTGATAAACTTTACTTCGAACCTGTTTTCTGGGAACACCTCTGGGAACTCATCGAACATGAAAAACCAGAAGGCGTGATTGTTCAGTTGGGTGGACAAACAGCACTTAAACTGGCTGAAAAGCTGCATAATAAAGGAATTAAAATCATTGGAACTTCCTTTGACAACATGGATATAGCTGAAGACAGGGGCAGATTCAGTGATATGCTGAAGAGCCTGAATATACCCTACCCCAACTATGGAACTGCGTTCACAGTTGACGAGGCCGTTGAAGTGGCCAAGGAAGTGGGATACCCTGTTCTCGTAAGACCTTCATATGTTTTAGGCGGACAACGCATGCGGATCGTAATAAACGATGATGAACTTGAATCAGCAGTTGTAAGCCTGCTTAAGCATCTCCCCGACAATAAAATACTGATTGATCACTTCCTGGATCGATGCCAGGAAGCCGAAATAGACGGAATATTTGATGGTGAAAATTTCCATGTCATGGGTGTTATGGAACATATAGAACCTGCAGGCATCCACAGTGGTGATAGCAACGCAGTACTTCCAGCTTTCAACCTCTCGCCAATGGAAGTGACTACCATGGAGTTTTATGCTGAAAAAATTGCAAGGGCGTTGGATATAAGGGGACTTATAAATATCCAGTTTGCCATCAAAAATGGTCAGGTTTTCGTTATTGAAGCCAATCCCAGGGCATCTAGAACCACACCTTTCATTGCCAAGGCATACCAGATACCTTACCTCAACATTGCTACTAAGATCATGATGGGTACACACAAACTCACTGACTTTACGTACGAAAAGAAGTTAGAAGGTTTTGCCATAAAGGAACCTGTTTTTAGTTTTGAAAAATTTCCTGGTGTAAGCAAGGAACTCGGACCAGAAATGAAATCAACAGGAGAAGCCATTAGGTTTGTCAAAGACCTTAGGGATCCTTATTTCAGAACTCTCTATAAAGAGAGGAGTATGCACCTGAGCAAATAAACCAGGTGGACCATTTTGAGTCCAACTTAGTAAATTTGCATCATGTCTGTACTCACCAGGTTAGTGGCAATAGCTTTTTTGTTGCTGCCCCTGAAAGAAATTAATGCTCAGGGAAAACTTCTCAGCGGATTTGTCAAAGATGACCACTCTGATGAGGCTGTACCATTTGCAACTATTTCTTTTGCTGGAACCCGTGTTGCCAAACTGAGCGACTCATCCGGAAAATTCACCTTTTCTTTTTCAAGATGGCCCTCTGACACTATCCTGATATCCTACGCTGGCTTTGAGAGCAATAAAATTGTGCTAGACACAAGCTTGTCTGTGATTGAAGTAGTTGTTCGCATGCAAAGGCAACGGAAAGTGGAAGGCGTTGTTGTGAAAAGCAAACTGAACAGGGGGCTTATTTTGTGGCGTAAAATTGTGCG
Source organism: Bacteroidota bacterium (assembly GCA_039805815.1). Classification (GTDB taxonomy): domain Bacteria; phylum Bacteroidota; class Bacteroidia; order Chitinophagales; family Chitinophagaceae; genus Pollutibacter. Next base: position 7,809 of record JBDLTO010000009.1, read on the forward strand.
CAATAAACCACAACACGACAGACGCAGATTCTCCAGTTTCGGCTATGAGTTGTATAACAAAATGGAAATTGACCTTAACAACGTCAATGCCGAAAAAATGCGTAAAGGTATACTTCCTCCGAAACCATTTAAATTTATTCTGAATAATATTGATACGATTTCTGAAGATAAACCCATTCTTCCCATTTACCTCATAGAAACGATTTCAGACTATTATGTTCAACAAGAACCACACCGCACGAAAGAAATAGTAAAAGCCAGTAAATCTGTTGGACTCAAAAACGAAAGTATCAGTAAGTTTCTGGGAGGAACCTATCAGAATATCAATATTTATAAAAACTTCATTTCCGTTTTCGACAAAGACTTTGTAAGTCCGATCAGCGACGACGGAGACCTCTACTACACATACAAAGTTCCTGACACCCAATACATTGCTGGCAAGCGGTTCTTTCATTTGGTTTTTGAACCTAAAAGAAAAGGCAGCAACACTTTTTTTGGCGATGCATGGATTGCCGACTCCAGCTTTGCCGTTCAAAAAATGAATCTACAGGTTTCAGAGGCATCCAACATCAATTTTATCGAAAAACTCAGCCTGGTACAGGAATACCAGCTGATCAAAGACAGTATCTGGTTTCTTTCCAAAGACAAATTCATTGCCAACATCAAACTTACCGGGAAAAACACACTCAGTTTCATCGGAAGAAAAACCACCACCTACAGCAAGATTAGCATCAATAATGATGAGCCCCCTTCAGGTATCACAGGCGATATACTTGCAGATAAAAGAGTAGAAGTAATCCAGCTTGCAGACAGTGCACTAGACAGAAAGGAAGCATACTGGATTGAAAACAGACATGAATTACTCAATAACAATGAAACCAGTTTTTACAAGATGGCAGACACATTGTTGAAAATGCCTGAATTCGACAGGTATTCTGAGTGGCTAAAGTTCATTGGCACTGGATACAGACTTGTTGGGAATTACGAAATCGGTCCGTGGATGAACTGGATAAGTGGTAATATCCATGAAGGAATGCGTTTTCGCTTTGACCTCGGCACGAATTACAAATTTAACAGGAATGTATACCTGTCTTCTTTCCTGGCATATGGCACCAGGGATAAACAATGGAAGGGAAAGATGGAAGCGCTTTTTATGCTGGGTAAAGACCCAAGAAGCAGCATTCGGGTACTTTTTAAAAAAGACATGGATTATGGTCAAACCTATTATGACGAAATTGGGTATGACAATCTTTTTGCACTTACGTCCAGAAAAACTTCCGTTCCTATCAAACTGATCAGCATAGAACAACAAAAACTGGAATACTTTAAGGAGTCGGGTTCCGGATTATCCATCACTACAAATCTGCATCGAAAATTATACAACCCAATCAGAAACCTGCCATTTAAAACCGACTATACCAGTGCAGATAAAGCAGGAAACTTTAATGACTTTCAGTTCAATGCCAAAATCCGTTTTGCATACCTCGAGCGCTTCCTGCAGGATGATTTTTTCAGAACCAGTCTAGGTAGTGACTACCCGGTAACTGAACTTTATTTCACAAAAAGCATAAAGGGCATTTTTAACAGTGGATACAGCTATACCAAGCTCACTTTCAGTCTGAGTGATTACCTGAAAATTCCACCACTCGGTAATATTTATTATAACATTTATGCTGGCAGGGTTGATGGCCGTTTGCCCTATATGCTCTTGAATATAGCGCCAGGAAATGAAATTTATTATTACAATAAATATGCATTCAACCTGATGAACAGGTATGAATACATTTTTGACAGGTACTCGGGTTTGAATATCGAACATAACATTGGCAGTGGTCTTTTCAGGCTCATACCACAGAATAAACTATTCAAATTCAGGCAGTTTTGGAATATAAAAATGCTATGGGGAAGTCTCAATGCGGAGAACAGTGCCCTTAACCTCAAAGGTGATTTCCCTTTCACCAGTCTAAATGGAAAAACATACATAGAACTGGGAACCGGGGTGGATAATATCCTGAGGTTTTTCAGGATTGACCTGGTTTGGAGACTCTCCCCAAAACCCTTACCAGCTGAAGGGTATAAACGCTTCGGCGTTTTTGGCAGCTTCCGATTCAGCTTCTGACTTCATCACATACAGCCAGAATAATATCGCAGGCTCGGTTTATTTCACCTTCAGTTATGATCAACGGAGGAGCCAGTCTCATCGAAGCTGCAGCGAAAAGAAACCAGTCTGTAAAAACACCTCTGGCAATGCAGGTATCGATAACAAGTTTGTTCAAATCCCAGGAACCAAAATCAATGGCCATAAGCAATCCTGCCGAACGGAAATCCCGAATCAGCGGGTGCTTCAGTCGT
>JBDLTO010000010.1:0-5577 GCA_039805815.1 Bacteroidota bacterium
CGGCAAAACTGGATGCAGATGCCTGCAATAATATTATTGAATTGTGCAGGATTAGCCACCTGCTCCAACGCAAAACCCATGAAATTTCGGGTGGTGAACGCCAGCGGATTGCTTTGGCGAGATTGCTAGTTGGGAATCCGGACCTGCTTTTGTTGGATGAGCCATTCAGTAACCTGGATATGGTTAATAAATTGATGGTTCGGGAAGTGCTTCATGAAATAAGTACCAGTTTAAGGCTAACCTGTGTAATGGTTTCACATCACCCTGAAGATGTGTTGCCCTGGGCTGAAACGGTAATCATCATGCAAAAAGGAAGAATTATTCAAAAAGATACCCCTCAAATCATTTACAACCATCCGGTTAACAGTTATACTGCATCGCTGACCGGACTAAATAACCCATTACTGCCGGGTGAAGAAAACCTGGCTCAGGCATTGCGGGTAGAACAAAAACTTCCCAACTGGATAAGACCTGAAAACCTCATAATCGTTCAAAATGAAGATTCAGGTGCAAAGGGATTGATTCAGTCTGTTACATTTTGCGGACAATTTTGGTTAATAAGGGTTAAAATGGGCTATCGAGACTTGATTGTCAGTTCAGAACAATCGAAATTCCAAGTAGGTGAAGCAGTTTCGGTTCTTGTCAGCATCAAAAAATAAGGACCGTATAATGACCATAAAAAAAGAGCAATGAAAACCCTGTAAAAAAATCGAAAAATCAAAATAATTAGATAATTTCGCCTTCATCCTTGTGGTGTTTCTGAATATTCTTATAATCTAACCTGTCCAATTAAGCCTATAAACCTCCAATTCCTTTTCAAAATACCAGATAAATAACGCCAAGTTTATTAAAAAATCGCATCATGAAAATAACAGGATTCACCAGCTTGCTTGAGACTTCCTTTGGAAGAAATCCCGTTTCCGCAAGTTCATTGTTACATGGTATCAGAATCAAGCATGAAGATAACTGGTACCTCGTTGGAGATGCCTGTAAAAACCTGGGTAGAAACCCTCACCGTATTGTAAATGCAAGTCCTGAAGAACTGGACTACAAAATCCTTTTTAGCGCAGCTTTGCTGCTCTCTGCAAATAATTACTCTGAAAAAGTAAACCTGACACTCGGTTTCCCTTTTTCTACTTATAACATGTTCAGGCCTCTCGCAGAGAAGTACCTGATGAATAAAAACTTTGTTGTTGAGTACGACACATCAGTTTATAAGCGTGATGGAATCGTTGAACGCAAAGTTGTTGAGATTGCTCAGTTCGATATTATCCCGGAGCTTGCAGGCTGTGTGATTGGATTGAAGAAAGAATACAATGCAAGTGAAGAAAACTTCCTGATGATAAGCATAGGTTTCGGCACCATCGAGATGGGTGTGGTTACCGCAGAGGGACTGAACAGAAGAACCGTAATTTCTGTACCTGGTATCATTCGTTGTATCAAGCACCTCAGAGATGAGTTAGAGCGGGATAATTTCATTGGTTTCATGACTGACCACCAGCTTGACGAAGCCTTCAAAAAAGGTAGTGTTGTGCTGAACAGGCAAAATGTAAACCTTAATACGCTCAGAAGCAATATCTTGAAGAGCTTCTACAAGGAATATATCTCAGACACCATACGTTCTATGATTTCCGACCGTGACTTTGAAACTCTTCAGAAAATCTATGTTTGTGGAGGCGGGGTTCACTATCAGGAGCTCAGAGATTGCTTTAGGAGTGAATTTGAAAAAATCATGCCTGTGGAAATCGTTGCAGAACCAGACACACTTGCTGCAATCGGATACTACCACAACTCACAAAAAATGCCTTCGGTAGGTGCCACAAATATTGTTGGCATCGACCTTGGTAATTCATCAACCTACGTTGTATCCAAAGAGTCAGAATAATTGCAATTAAAAATTCTACATACCCTTTATGAAATTTTTTGAAAAAAACACCATTGTTGAAAGCTTTTTCATCCCAAAAGACGTAACTGTAACAGGAACCATCGAAGGCAAAATATCCGGAAGGATTGAAGGGTTCATTAAAGGTGACGTGAAGATTAATGGTAAAGTTGTGGTCAGTGAAACCGGATCTATCGGTGGTTCATTGAAATGTTATGACCTTGTGCTGCAAGGCGTTATCAAAGGCGACGTAGTGGCTTATAATTCGGTTCATGTTCTACCTGGTGGCGTTATTGAAGGAAACGTGTCCTCTAATTCTATTAACGTAGATTCAAAAGCCAACGTTAAAGGCAATATCAAAAAGACTGTAGGCAAAGAAGACAATAACAGGAGTACTTTTGTACCAAGTAATCTTTTACCTAAACAAGACCTGATGCCTACAGCTAAAAAAGAAGTAGCTCCAAGGTCTTTTGGCGAAGTAAACAATCAAGAGAGTCAGGATAACAGCAACTTCTGGTAATCATTTGTAGGCCCTTGTTCTAAAGGGAGCTATTTCAAATTGACTCTTTTGCCAATTCTGACTGCAGTATAGAGGGCATCAATGATGACCATATCACGAAGCCCCTCTTCTCCGTCAACGGCTACCAAAGGTTTTTTTCCATCCAATAAGATGGCCACAAACTCGTCCATTTGAACGGTTTGGTGTGTAATATGTGGATGCTGCAATTCACCTTTGTTGGTGCGGCCCTTAATCGGACCATATCCGGTTGAAGGTTGTAATTCAGCAAACCCTTTCTCCCCATTGAGAAAAAACCGATCGAGGTTGTTCATACTGTAAGTTGAAAGGCAAGAAGCCACAGCTCCGGAAGGAAATCCCAACTGAAACTGAATGGTTTCATCAACCCCTTCGGCAAACTTGACAAAATCGGTCTTGGTTTCCTGGGCGGTTACCCATATTGGCTCTTCACCTATCATGTACCGCGCGCCATTAACCGCATAAATGCCTATGTCCATCATGGAGCCGCCGCCAGCAAGCGCCTTGTTCAGTCGCCATTGCTTTGGATCTCCAATCCTGAAACCACACAATCCCTGGAAAAACTTTACTTGCCCGAACTCACCGGCATTGCGCATCCTAATGATTTCCAATGTCTTAGGTTCAAAGTGCATGCGATACCCTACCAATAATTGTACACCTGCCCTTTTGCAAGCATCCACCATCTCCTTGGCATCTTTAGCATTCAAGGCCATGGGTTTTTCCACAATCACATGCTTACCCGCCTTGGCCATTCGGATGGCCATATCCTTATGCAGGGCATTGGGCGTGATGATGTAAACCGCGTCAATATCAGCATTGTTTTTGATCTGATCGACAGTTTCATAGTTATAGCAGTTCGTCTCCGGAACATTGTATTTTGCTCGCCAACTTACCAGTTTGGAAGGAGTCCCGCTAACCAATCCGGCAACAACAGCACGTTTTGAATCTTTCATCGCCTCAGCTACCCTATTCGCATAACTGCCGAGTCCAATTAAGGCAACCCGCAATACCTTTCCTTCATGATTATTGTCTTCAGCGTTTGGTGTTACAAAAGGCAAGGCCCAGACTGGAGCTGATAATGTTTGCAGGAAAGAACGGCGACTGGTCATGTAGTGTTGTTTTCTCTAAGTTAGCATTAAATCAAAATGGTGTCTGCTTATACATAAAAAAATTCCCCTCCAGCCCCGGCTGGCAGGCCTGGACAGGAGGGGAGTTATTTGAATTTATTGTCCGCGACCCTGCTGCATGCGTTTTCTCATCTCGTCATAGAACGCATTTACTGCAACAATCTTTTCATCAGTGAGTGGAATGGCTTTGTATGCCTTGTCACGGGCCGCTTCCAGTTCTTTCATCTTTTTGGCTTTATCTTCTTCAGAAAGCGACTGATCCATGCGGATAGGACGGGATTTCATCTGAAAATCAAAGCTGGCATCGATAATCTTGTCGGCTTCGGCATCAGTAACCTTAACCTGCTCAATGAGCATGGGCTTGATTCGCTCTTTCATGCGGGCTTTCATGGCTTCCGGATCACCTCCGCCGGGAGGCTGGGCTTGCAGAGAAAAAGCGAGGGCAAAGAAGGCAAACAACGTTGAAAGCATCTGTTTCATGGTGGTTGATTTTAATTTGTTATGAATGTATGCTTTGGGATTAGATGTTCAAGAAAGATAATCCCTTCATTAGCTTAAAGGAATTTATGCTATTTTAACAACTCAAAAAAATGAGATGAAGTTCAGGTGCCCTCTTGCAATGTCAATAATGGTATTCCTTATGCCTGTTCTTCAGGCGCAAGACAGCAAAGCTGCATCACCCAATCAGCCATTTATCCTAATCTTGGGCACCCTGCAAGATGGGGGTTCACCCCACCTGGGATGTGAAAAAAATTGTTGCAAAAAAATTGATCCAAATAAAAAGGTGGTATCCCTCGGACTCATTGATCCGGGCAATGGCAAACGTTTTCTTTTTGAAGCCTCGCCTGATATCTCCTCTCAACTAAAATCTCTTAACCAGGCACATCCGACCAAAAACAACATCGCACCGGATGGCATTTTCCTCACCCATGCACACATAGGACATTATGCAGGATTGATGTTCCTGGGCCGGGAAGCCATGAACAGCAAAGAAGTGCCGGTATATGCGATGCCCAAAATGAAAACGTTTTTGGAAAGCAATGGTCCCTGGAGTCAGCTGGTTTCCTTAAACAATATCCACATTTATCCTATGTCAGAAGACAAATGGGAAGATATCAGTCCGACACTCAAAGTAAAACCCCTCCTTGTACCCCACCGGGATGAATTTTCCGAAACAGTGGGATACATTATTGCTGGTCCGAATAAAAAAGTGCTTTTCATCCCAGACATCGACAAATGGGAAAAGTGGCGCACAAACATTGTAGCCCTTATCAAGGAAATGGATTATGCATTGATCGACGGAACTTTTTTCAGTGCTGCTGAAGTAAACAACCGCAATATTGCCGAGATTCCACATCCGCTGGTGCAGGAAAGTATGCAGCTTTTTGATTCCCTCCCGGCTAAAGAAAAAGAGAAGATTATTTTTATTCATTTCAACCACACAAACCCTTTGTTGGATGAAGCGTCTAAAGAAGCAAGGCTGGTAAAAAGCAAAGGATTCAGGATAGCTTCAATTAATTTTCAGGTAACGCTTTGAAATCATTTGGCCCATTCAATCGCCACAACCATGCAAATAATTACAAGCAGAGAAAGTGTAAGAAAAAAGATGTCTGCTTTGAGTTTTGAATGATCCCCTGCTTTTGCTGACACCACAACTGCGCTTACCTTCTTGTATAGAACACTCATAAATAAAGGTAAAACCAGGAAGTATAGTGATGACATGGATAAAATCATTTTATATAGACAACATTAAGGATACTTTATTTTAATAAACAGATTTACATCATGAGGACGTCTCTAATGTAAAGAATAAACTCCCGATAACACCTACAGTTATTAATAATAAAACAGTTGAAATTACAATAACCGTTTTGTTCTTTTTCCGGATACCGTATGCCAAGGAAAACAAGAGCGCAAGGAGAGAGATTGCAAGTTCAATTGAAGATGACATGACTTGAAATATTTAGTTTGTTTAAAGGAAATTGGACCCTTTATACCAATTGAATTTAACAATAAAACTGCAGTGGGCAAAA
>JBDLTO010000011.1:0-5790 GCA_039805815.1 Bacteroidota bacterium
GGTTGAATTGCTTAAACATCAGAATCAAGTTGCCCAGGAGAAATTGGTCTATGTGAAAGATATGGAGCGCAAGCTGAAACAAATTGTTTTGGATTGGCGAAGGGCTGATGCGGATCAGGACAAAAAACAGCTCATGAAAAACATGCATGCGCTATTGTTCAACCAGAAGGAAAAACAGGTCACAGAAAAAAAACAGAAAAAATTGGATGCAAGGTTTGTGGCATTAACTGATAAACCGACCATCGGTGCCATGGTACTGATGAAGCAAAATAACAAAGTGGGCGTTCTTGCAGCTATCCGCGGTAAAAAAGCCATTGTCAATCTTGGCGCGATGCCGCTTCAGGTGAATTTGGATGACCTGGTGGTAGTGAGGGAAAAAGTTCAGGAGCAACCATAATATATAATCTGACAATATCCACGGTAAAATTATTTTATGGATAAATTAAAATCAACCCTATGCTTGCTGCTACTCATGATAAATGTTGCAGCACTGTCCCAACAGAAAATCAATCCAGACAGCATCCGTTCCAAAATGGGATGGTTTGAAGATGCGAAGCTTGGCATTTTCATTCACTGGGGTATTTATGCTGTAAAGGGTGTTGATGAAAGTTGGGCTTTTTACAATAAGAAAATGCCCTGGTCAGATTATATGAACCAGTTGAACGGGTTTACCGCATCCCAATATGATCCCGCAGCTTGGGCTGAACTCATTAAAAATTCAGGAGCAAGGTATGCTGTAATTACCACCAAACATCATGATGGTGTTGCCCTTTGGCAAACTGCAGAAAAACATTATAGTACAGCCAACCATACACCTGCGAAGCGCGATTTACTCAGTCCCTTTTATGAAGAAATCAGAAAGCGGGGGATCAAGGCTGGAGCTTATTTTAGTCTGATCGATTGGAGTCATCCTGATTATCCGGCATTCATGAAAGACAGCAGCAGGTATGCTGTCAAAAGCAACCCACTGCGTTGGGAAAAGTTCAAAAGTTTTTATCAAGGTCAGCTAAATGAAATTGCCTCAACGTTCAATCCAGATTTGTATTGGTTTGATGGTGATTGGGAACACAGTGCAGAAGAATGGGAAAGTATCAAGGTTAGAAATATGTTGCTTGCTAAAAACCCCAATGCAATCATCAATGGAAGGTTAATGGGCTATGGCGATTATGATACGCCTGAACAGAATGTGCCTGTTTCCAAACCGGGATACAATTGGTGGGAGCTGTGTATGACCATCAATAACAATTGGGGTTTCCAACACAAGGATACCAACTGGAAAACACCTTATGAAATCATTGCTTTATTTGCAGATGTGGTCAGCCATGGTGGAAATCTGCTTTTGGATATCGGTCCGTGTGAAGATGGAACCATACCGGAAAAGCAGGTGGAGGTATTGCAGGAATTGGGTGTTTGGAATAAAAAACATTCAAAGGCAATTTTTGGAACTCAAGCAGGGATTGCGCAGGGGCACTTTTACGGACCCACAACACTATCCAAAGATTCAACTTCTCTGTTCCTGTTTCTACAGGGTCAGACTTCCGGAACCATCATGGTCAAAGGCTTGAATAATGCCATCAAAGAAATCAAGGTGGTCGGAACCGATACCCAATTATCCCATAGGGTGGTGGGCAAAATTTCCTGGAGCCCTGTCCCCGGTTTGATTTACATTGATGTCCCTAAAGGGGTACAAGACAAGCACATCACTGTATTGGAGCTCAAACTGGATAAGCCGGTCAGCCTTTATCGGGGAAAAGGCGGGCTTGGGTAAATGTCTTTTTGCTATAGGGTTCTGTTTCCTTTTCCCAGGATAACAATTCTTTTTTCCTATTCAGCCCCCACCGGTATCCACCCATACCGCCAGATGTTTGGATGACCCGATGGCACGGAATCAGCCAAGCAATTGGATTTGCCCCTATGGCCGTGCCAACTGCCCGGGCTGATGAGGCACTGCCCAATTCTATCGCTATTTGGAGATAGGTTCTGGTTTCAGCGAAAGGTATTTTTATCAACTCACGCCAAACACTCCGCTGGAATTCAGTCCCTAAGGGATTGACCATTGATTCCAGGTTGTTGATTTGACGGTTCAGGAGTTGGCTGACAATATCCTGATGAATGGGCTCTTTGACCAATTCCCATTGTTGATGCAGGAAATAGAACCGCAATCCGTTAAGCGACTCTTGCCGATCATCCATGAAGGAAGCATAGCCTATTTTCCCCCCTTCGGAGGCGATAAGCAATTTACCGAACGGACTCTCTTCAATGCTACAAAGAAACATTCTTTTTTAGGTTAAATATTTCATCCATCAGCACCCATTTTTCACCAGGCTTTGACCAGGGAAGTCTTTGTTGATAAGTATCCATGAGGGCCTCCCATATCTGTACTGAAGTATTTGAGGCATCCATTTTGGATTTTGCTTCAAAGTCGAATCGATCTTCTGCTTCAATAATCATAAACAATCTGTTCCCAGTCCGATATAGAATCATGTTGGTAATTCCACTGTCTGTAATGCTTTTGATTATTTCTGGAGCTACCTTTTTATGGTGTGCCTCATACTCCTCAATACGTTTCTCATCATCTACCAAATCCAATGCTAGGTAAAATGTTTTCATATCAACTGGCTTTAGGTTGATGTCCTTTTAATCCAAAATACAAGACTACCAGAAAACATAGCATAGGAACGCTGTATCCGATTTGAATATTGTCATTGGCGTTATCGATTATTTTACCCATGATCACAGGGAATATGGCACCACCGATGATGGCCATTACGATCAATGAGGATGCAGGCTTTGTATGTTCCTTAAGGTCTCTGATCCCTAGTGAAAAGATAGTAGGAAACATGATAGACATAAAAAAGCCCAGACCGCCCAATGCAACAACTACATATTGGCCATCAGCATAAATGGCCACAAGGCTTAATATGATACAGGCAACCGCATACATTGAAAGCAATTTTGCCGGTGCAATGAACCGCATGAAAAAGGTTCCAGCGAATCGGCCAATCATGAATAACAAACCATAAATACCCAGATAATATCCAGCAGTCTTTTCATCCACTCCGCCACCAGTAATAGCCATTCGAACAAAAAAACTCGTTACGCACACTTGAGCACCAACATAAAACAGTTGTGCTATTACAGCCCAGTTCAGGTGTTTGTGTTTAATTGCTCCACTTATGCTTCCCGTTGCACCTCCCGCTTCTTCCTCTTTGAATTCTGGAAATTTATTAACCAGGAATATAACAGCAATGATGAGTAGAAATATGCCAAGTATCATGTAGGGCATTTTCACAGACGCTGCTTCACCGCTCAGGTATGCAATGCGTTCAGCGTCTTGCATCAGTGAAAGCTCTTCAGCACTGTATTCTTTCCCGGAAAGGATGAAGATGGTTCCAATGAAAGGTCCTACTGAAGCTGCAAGGCCATTGAATGATTGGGCAAGATTGAGACGTTGTGTTGCTCCCTCCGGATCACCTAATTTAGTGGCATAGGGATTTGCTGCGGTTTCCAAAATAGTCAGCCCGCACCCAAGAATGAACAACCCTCCCAGAAAAACCTCGTATGTCCTGCTATTTGCTGCCGGTATAAAAAGAAAAGCACCAATACTAAACAATATCAATCCTGAAATAATCCCCTTTTTATATCCGAATTTTTTCAATATAATGCCAGCAGGGATGGCTGCCAGGAAATAGGCTAAATAAACAGCAGTATCCACAAAAGTGGATTGCATATTGGTCAGTTGAAGTGCTTTTCTTAAATGTGGGATAAGTATGCCGTTTAGGTTATTGGCAATACCCCAAAGAAAGAAGAGACTTGTAACCAGGGTGAAAGGAATCAGGTAAGCAGTTGTTTTTTTGGTTGTCATGTTTGGGTTGTTTTATTGTAAGGCGGCCCTGTCTAAGTGCACATACCCACCATCCACATGAATGAGTTGGCCAGTAGTATGGGATGATTTTGGCGAAAGCAGGAAAGCCACCATGTTGGCTATTTCAGTTGCAGTTGTCATGCGCTTTTCAAGTGGAATACGGGATGTGATTTTATCCAGTGTTTCCTCGGGGTTGGGTAAAGTTTTGATCCAGCGGTCATACAAAGGAGTATAGCATTCCGCAACAATCACGGCATTCACACGGATACCATATTTTAGCAGATCAACGGCCCATTCCCTGGTGAGGGCATTGCGGCCTCCATTGGCTGCAGCATAACCAGAAGTGCCACCCTGACCGGTTTCTGCCACTTTGGAGCCAATGTTGACAATGGCACCTTTGCTGGCAATCAAAGCAGGTAGTGCGGTTTGAACAACCAGGTAATAATGGATCAGGTTGTTGTGCAAAGACTGAATCATACCCTCATAATCACCCTTTTCAAGTCCTACGCCATCATTGATGCCGGCATTGTTGACCACGCCATCAATGCGGCCATATCGGCTGATTACCTCTGATACAGCAGCTTTGCATTGTGCTGGATTACCCAATTCAACGGGTATCTGTGCCCCCGTTCCGATGGTGTCTACCAACAATTGATTATCGGCTGCACTTCTGCCTAAAATCACCGGAAAGGCCCCCTCTGCTGCCAATACCTTGGTGATGCCTTCTCCGATGCCTTTGGCACCTCCTGTAACGATGATAATTTTATCCTTGAGTTGAAGATCCATGATTCAGTTTATAAAATTGTAGGGTGTTGAGTCCAAAAATCTTTTCTTGTTCTGTTTTGGTTAGCTGCCTGATAAATTTGTCTACCGTATCATGCACCTGCTTGTAACTTCCTGCCAGGAGGCAAACTGGCCAGTCGGAACCAAAGCAAATTCGGTCAATTCCAAAATATTCTACTGCCGTTTCCATATAAGGCATCAGGTCCTCATAGGTCCAGTTGGCAAAATCTGCTTCCGTAATCATGCCACTCATCTTACAATATAGACGTGGGTTTGACGCCAGAATTTTTAAATTATCTTTCCAGGTTTTGAATTCTTTATTGCGGATATCCGGTTTTCCCAAATGATCCAGAATGAAGTCGTTATCAGGAAGTTTTTCAGTCATGCAGATCAAAGAAGGCATTTGATCATGGTAAACAAGTAAGTCATAGGTGAAGCGCGTTTTAGATAGCTTCCTTAGGTTTTCATGAAAAAGTTTATTCGTTAAGTATTTATCATCAGCTGCTCCTTGGATGATTGATCTGAAACCAACCAGTTTGCTATGTGAAAAAAAGTTTGATATTTCTGAGTCAATATCATTTGAATGCAGATTTATCCAGCCTACGACCCCCTTGATGAAGTCATTTTTTTCTGCAAGGTTCAAAAGAAATCGAGTTTCTTCAAGGGTTTCATCTGCTTGAACGGCGATTGTGCCAGCAATATGCAAGTCTTTCAGAATAGGAGCCAAATCTCCTGGAAAGAAATCTCTTCGGATAACAGCCATCTCGTTGCTGATCCAATAGTGTCGTACTGGTTCAAATTGCCAGAAATGCTGGTGGGCATCAATCCGCATAAGCCACAGCCGTTTGATGTTGTTCTCCTAATCCTTCAATACCCAATTTTACCTGATCACCCGGTTTCAGGTACCAGGGTTCGGGTTTTTGTCCGAGACCCACGCCAGCCGGAGTTCCCGTGCTGATGACATCCCCGGGAAGCAGGGTCATGAATTGGGAAATATAACTTACGAGGTGAGGGATATTGAAAATGAGGTCTGCTGTGGTAGAATCTTGCATACGTTTGCCGTTCACATCAAGCCACAAATGTAGATTGTGGGGATCGCTGACGACATCGGCGGTAACAAAATAAGGCCCCATAGGCGCAAA
>JBDLTO010000012.1:0-6701 GCA_039805815.1 Bacteroidota bacterium
AATTATATTGATAAATAAATGATGCATTCTTGAACTACTTTTCTTTTTCTCTTCCATAAATTTAATTTTTGATCAGTTCGTAAATTTTCTCTGTGCAATTCATCCAGCTGTGATTTGCTGCAAAGCTTTTTCTTTCCTGGATTTTTTCAAAGCTTGTTGCATCCTGAAGCGCCTCTTCAATACATTTTTCAAATTCAGTTAGATTATCAAACAAATAAACATAATTAGAGAAACTAGTCATAAAATCAGTACGTGTCGCAACAACAGATTTCCCCATGTATAGGTATTCATCTACTTTTCTTGGGTAATTACCTTCAGTCATGCCATTTTTGATTTGCGGATTTATGCATACGTCGAAGTGTTGTAGATATTCCCACAATTCAGTTTCTTTTTTTGTGCCAAGAAAATATACATTAGAGAAATTATGAAGCAAAGATTTTTGGAATTCCTGATCTTCAGGACCTACGAAAATCCAGTTCCAGTCTTTCCTTTTTTTGCATATACGCTCCATTATTTTTAGGTCAAGTCTATAAGAAACTATGTTGCCTATATAACCTATATTTGGTTTTTGATTGATGGGGAAGTCGTACGGCCTTGATACCTGCTCATCCTTGAATAGGTCAAAGTTGCAACCCTGTCCAATATCATGACTATTCGCATTTAATGGTTTTAAGAGTTCAGAAAGAAAGCCTGAATTTGCTACAATTAAATCTGCTTTCACTGCAATTTTTTCTTCACATTGTTTTCCATGTTTACTGAAATAATTATGCGAACGAAGATTATCCCGTATGTAATAGATGAAAACTGAAGGCCTGATTAATTCTTTTAGAAATAACCCCCGTATGAAATCATTGTCAATAAACAATACCAGGTCATTCATCCCTAATTTCACAATTGCTTTCTTGATTTCTTTCGAAAGCTTCTTTCCGTTATAATAATTAAAATACTGAAATGGTTTTGCAGGGAGCCAGTTGATAGACTCCATCACGGTTTGTGTATTCAATACATAAAGATTGGCAAAGGGATTACTAATCCATTCAGTCTCAGTTTTTTTTTTGTTAATGGTTATAAAATTTTTAAACTGACTTATTCTGTCTGGGGCTCTGTTAATATATAGAACTCTGTTTTGTTTTGCAAATTCCATGGCCAGATTATATGAATTGCTCCCCAAGGATTCTCCCCAATTTTGTAAACTCATCATAACTATATCTCGGCCTTTCATGTTCTATTTTTTAATTTCCAGCTCTTCGCTTGAAATTTTGTTCAGGACTGCTCCGATGAATTTTTCAGGGACTGTTTTGAAAAACTTAATGGATTCTTTGTCAGAATGTTTGATGATCAGGCTTGCTGAGAAAATACCGATAATCCCATCTGCGTATTTTGCCAACTCCTTTGTATCGGTGAATCCGCTGAGGGGAGCACCTTCGAGCAGTATGAAATCATATACTTTCAAAAGATCGGGCAGGTATTCTAGAATGTTGTCTTTGGGTAATATTTCAGAAGGGGTGTAATCACCTCCACGGCATCCTATTATATCAACATTTTCAAATCTGTTGGGACTAACATATTTCAGTATTTCTTCTTTGTCGAGCTTTCCTGCCTTTACTGAAATGTTCTCCAACGTTGGTTTGGCATTGTTATACATCGTCAGATCATTGTTGCAAAAGTTTGTATCAATAATCAGTACTTTCCTATTGCTAAGACTGAGGCTAAGTGCCAGGGCCTGTATCAATGTAGTTTTGCCCTGTTGAGGCTCTGTACTGGTGAAGAGTATGACCCTCTTTCCGCTTTTTTCGATTTCATACCTGAACTTTCTGAAAAATTCTCTGAAAATATTGCTTCTGTTGGCTTGTTCCTGATTAAAGCCTGTAATATGATCTTTCAGGTTTTTATCTTTTAAATCGATATAATTTATAGTTGCCAGAAGTGGTAATCCGGTCATTCTTGAAAATTGTTCCGGGTTCTTTATTGATTGGTCAAGTAGTCCCAAAACGATGAAGAATATTGTGCTCACAATAGCCCCCATGATACCCGAAACACCTACTATGATAACTTTAAAACTGGGCTCAGGGTTTAATGCGGCCTGGCCAAAAAGTGTTTGTTTAAAAGTTGAAATACCAGTATCTGTTACACTGCTGGCTTTTGTAGATCTTTCCTTGGCACTCATGTATTCACCTGTTGCCCATTCTATATCCTTATCAAGTTGCTCAAGTCTTGCAGCAGAACTGTTGCCTGTTGTCTTTGTGAATGCGGCTCCAGCAGTGCTCGCCAGTTTTTGCCTGAAAAATGCAATTTTGGATGTGGTTGATTTTAAACTGGCCTCAAGTTCAATTTTTTTCTGAATCAATGAGTTCCTGAGGTTAGCCTGGTTGTTTGTAGTGGCAGGTGTTGTTGTATTAGGTGCTTTGGCTGCTATTTGCATTCTTTTCTGTAAATCATCAAGCTGTGCCTTTTTTAAGGGGTCATTTCCTCCCTCTTTCATGTATTTATCATACAAATCATTATACTGGCGTCGTATTTCCGCAAATTGTCTGTTGCTATTTTCTGGATTGGGTGCATTTACATTTGCTGCCGGCAGACTTAATAACTGTGCTTCAATTTCAGTAACCTGATAATTGATGCTTTGTTCTCTAGCTAACTCTTCAGCAAGGCTTGTTTCATAAGAGCTTGCTTGTGTCATTTTACTTGCACCAACAACATTGGGATCGATTTTTACAGAAAAAGAATCGCGCATAAAATTCATTTTTATACGCACTTTTTCATCGAGTTCTTCTTTTTTCTTTTTTACAATTGAATCAATTGCAGTTATTGATTCAGTGGAGCGCGATCTCATGGTATTTTCATAATACCTTAAAAATTCCTTGATGACACCATTGACAATAAATTCCGAATATTCAGGTTTGCCAGAAATAAAGGTAATGTCTATATAGTCAGTTTTTTCAAGTCTCTTTACACTTAAATTTTCTTTTATTATACTTGTGCTATACCCCAGCTTATTAATTAATTCATTTGCATTTTTTTGATCAGGATCATTCAAGTCTAGAAGTAGCATTTGCTCATAAGATCGGTTGAAAATATCTATAGCTTTTTCAAGTGTAAATCCGTTTAAATCTTTGTCAGATAATTTCTCCTGAATTCTTGTTTGTTTTGCCTGATCAGTTGACAGCAATTCATTTAATGTCAATTTGTAAACCAAAAGGTTTAAAACTTTTGGTGAAGTCATATTCTCAATTACATTATTAAACTTTACACTGATCTGACTTTGATCAAAGATATTGTCAGAAAGAATAATTTCCTGGCTCAAGGTAAAGCCAGTTGATATCTGTGATTGCGATTTGTATTTTTCTTTGATGGTGAATGTGAACAGAAAACCGATCACCAAAGTTATCAGACTCACTTTGAGTATTGTCCACTTGTTTCTCAACACCAATCTATACAGATAAACCAACTCCATGCTCATGCAGTTTTAACAGGGTGACATTAAAAAAAAGGAGATTGGATGCTAAAGTACAAATTTGTTCAAAAAAGGTGAAAAACGCAAGCAATGGGGGTGTTACTTGTAAAAAAACTACAAATAGCTGACAATCATTGGATTGAGGCGTTCTGGTTTTGATTTTTTGACCGTAATGCTTTCTCCCAAATACCTGATTGATGTTTGAAAATAAATCGAAAAAGTCCGGTATACATGTTTAAATTCATGAAAAGAAAATAGTATGGGATACTAAATATGGCAATTTTCCGGTTTTGTCTATCCAATATCCAACCAATAAATGTCGAAGCATAAAACATGATTTGTAGGCTCAGCAAATAGGTCAGCGGTATACTATTCTCATGTAGTACAATAAAAAAATTTACAATTAAGATGACAGGCAATAGAAAAGGACAAACTGCCCAGCGCAGCAAACGATGTGAAATGTACAGATAGCTCAATCGGGGGTGTTTCCAAAATAGAAGTAATCGCCAAAGCATGATGACTGTCTGAAATGCACCAGTGGCTATTCTTGTTTTGCGTTTTTTTTCTTCCTGTGTGTTGGCTGAAGGCAATTCTGTTGCAATGGCATCTTTTTCATAAGCAATTTTCCATCCTCGGAGGCAAATGTTCATGGAAATCACAAAATCGTCCAATAACACTGATGAGGGTATATGTTGGTACAATGCAGTTCTGATCCCAAAAAGTTCACCTGCTGCACCCATGGTGGAGTGGAATTGGGCATCAAAATTTTTCAGCATCGACTCATATCTCCAATATAGCCCCTCTCCAACAGTATTGGCTCCTCCTTTATCAAGTGCCAATACTTTTTTCTCACCTGCAACTGCACCAACCTCAGGGTTCGTGAAGGACTTCGCCATCAACAAAATGGCATCTTCATTGAGCATGGTGTTGGCATCAGAGAAAATAGTGATGGAAGTACTGATCTGTTTCATGGCTCTGTTAATCGCCATCGATTTGCCATCTCTCACAGCCGTGTGCTGCAGCTTTATACTTGGATGCTTTTTGACTATTGCAGATGTATCATCGGTAGATCCGTCTGTTACAAAAACAAAATCCAATTTATCCTTGGGGTAATTTAAGCTGATGCAATTCCTGATTTTATCTTCGATAATCTCAGCTTCATTGTATGCTGCAACAACCAATGTAATGTCTGGTAGAATGTTGTCATTAGCCTTTTGTTGGCATCTTCTAATTTTCATCCATATCCAAGCAGGTATTGTATAGCCGCCATATGCCATAAATAGAATAAAAATGGGGATGTAGAGAAAAGAAATAATCATATTGTTTTTCTCTTTCTCCCTGTAATTCTCCTGATGTAGAACATAAACACCTCATCCCAAACCGCTTTCAAAATTCTTTTTAGCAAAATGCTGTCATAAAAAGGAATGAATTTCCAGTAAGATTTCAAGTTCAATGTCCACCTCATCAGTCCTTTGAAATCTTTCTTCCAAAGAACTCTTCGAATATCTTTATAAAACAGCGCCAATTCAATATTGTCTTTGTTTAAATTTCCACCTTGATACCCCGAAACATACTCGCCAGATACAATTCTTTTGGTTCCAGCAATAAAGTCGTTAGTACTTAAAAATCTGGATAGAACCATCCATGAATTTGGCCTTGGATCAACTTCAATGAGGTATTTAATATTTCTTGTCCTGTCAAATATATAGGTGATATTGGTAAATCCGTGCAATCCCAGCTTTGCTCCAACTTCAATTAGGTTATCTTTAAATTCCGTATCATTTTCATAAACTCTTCTTGTTGAGTATGAAAATGAATTCTGACTGTTGGAGAGAATACGACCTCTAAAGTAGTTTACCAATACGCCTTTAAAAAACAATGAGTCAGTCCTTATTTCCTCCCCATCAATATATTCCTGAATTAATACGTTTTCATTTACAGGAATTTTATGCAAATTGGCTACAAAGTCATCAAATGTTTGGCTGATGAACATACCTGTACCGCCCCAGCTAAAGTTTAGCTTATTAATCACAGGGAATTTAAGTGTTTCTTTAATTGCCAACAGGTCTTCTGTGCCATTGTAAACCACATAGCCTGGGCTATCAATACCATTATTTTTGCAAAATTCGGAAAAGCCTTTTTTGGAACTTAACATGTTTCTTTGGCCTATATCCTGTATCGGCATAATTTTGGCAAACATATCCGGTTCAACCACCTCATTCATATACCCAATCAAGGCATCATCCGCCAATATAACCCAGTCGAAATGATTTTTTTTTACCAAATCGATGAGTGCATTCCTGAATGCATTCAAGTCTTCGGGACTTTCATGCCAATGATTGTAATAGTTGTTGGAGATCAACCAGGATCTGCTGGAGCAAAAAACGTCCACAGTGCAGCCAGCCTTATTCAATAGAAAAGGGGTCTCTGCACAGGCATCCCAATTTTCCAAACATGCGATCAATACTTTAAAGGCCATTTTAAGACTTTTGATTGGTTGTAATCCTTATAATCACAGGCAATAGTTAATACTAGATTGGTAAATCTGTAAAAAAAAGTCAGAAAAGGCAAGTTGTCAGTTGAATTTGACAGAGCATCTGCGATATTCTATAGTGGTCGAGGCTTATTTTACTTTATGGTAGACCTGATTAACTGCTTCCGGATCAATGGTGATGTCAAATTTTCTGGCAAAAAACTTTCCTGATTCAAATGCTTTCTGCAAATCCGCAACACCTAATGTTTTGGGATGGCCATCAGTTGGACCATTCCAGTCAATATAATGCAGATTGGAACTGATTTTATCCTTGAATGGTGAGTTGTATGCAATGGTTGAAAAAATGAACTCATCAGCACCCCATACATATTTGAAAAAACGTTTGAAAGATGGAGTATCCTCCAGAAATTGAAGCATATATTTGGCTAACCCCTCGGTAATACAAAACCATTGGGCATTTCCGGAGAGAATATATCCCAATGGGATTGATCGGGTAGGCATGATGCGGTTAAAAAGGAACTGTAGCCGATATTTGCCGGGAATCATCCAATTTTGGAAGTTGTAATGAAGAAACCTGGATTCATTTTTTTTCCACCAAGCGTCTTGAGAATCATAGGGAATGCATGTGATGAATTCCTTTCCCTTGTTCTCTTTGAGGAAACCAATGAATTCATCACTGTTACGCATTGGCAGATCCTGACCTGAAATGAAATTAATATAATCGTATTCGCCTGTATTCAAAATGGTTTTGAT
>JBDLTO010000013.1:0-4119 GCA_039805815.1 Bacteroidota bacterium
GTGACAAGGGAAGAGTGACAAGGGAAGAGTGACAAGGGACAAGGGACAAGGGAAGAGTGACAAGGGACAAGGGACAAGTGACAAGGGAAGAGTGACAAGGGAAGAGTGACAAGGGACAAGGGAAGAGTGACAAGGGACAAGGGACAAGGGACGAGGGACGAGTTTACCTGCCGAAGGCTGGGCACAATTATCAACCTGTGTTCCTTATAATATTTAATAATTCCCCTCCTGGTCAGGAGGGGTGGATCCAGACCGAGCAAAGCGAGTGTCTGGAGACGGGGTGGTGGATTTAATCAGTTCTGCCTAGGTCTTCCACTTCACTGAGCAATACTTCAAGGGCGTTAGTGCTTTGGAAAATTTCAATGAGTGAGAAAACAAGCGACACAAGTAATGCAATCAGACTAGTAGCAAACAGCGTATTGGCAAGGGTTGTCCAGCTGTTGTAAATGCAGTACATACACGCCACGCATAACAGGAAACTAAACACCCCGGAAGCCTGCATGAAGCGGATATAATTCAACCGTTTCCGCAGGCTTTTTATTTGAATGAGGAGGTTCTTTTTGTTTTTGAAATGGATATACTCATCAAACAACTTCCTAACCAGACTTGCAATAGCCAGAAATCGGTTGGTATATGCCAGTAACAAAAGACTGATTGCTGGAAAAAGTAATGCGGGAGTGGTTATTGAAATTTCCATCCCGCAAAACTAATTCATTCTCCGTTACTGGACCCTCAGCGAGAAATCAAGCGAAATGTCAGTTTCGCCCTTGGCAAATGTATCTCCGGCTGCTTTGATGCCTGGTTTATGTTTGAGCGTTATATTGACTGTTCCGGTACCAGCTGTTCCAGCTGCTGTCCATGTAGATGTTACCCCAAGCGGCAACCCCTTACCATCCTTGCTCAGGTTAGAAACGGCAACCAGTGCGTCCGTTGCCTGAAAAAAGAACTCATGATCATTGGCTTCAGCCAGGATCTCATTGGTGATATTGTCTGCAGGAGACACACTCTCATTCAAAACTTCAAGGGTACAGTTGTATACTTTACCGCGTGTCAGAACGATCTGATCAAATTTGGATGGTGCTGCACCGCCATCTCCGTCGAGATCCCTGAATTCAAAAACAGATTGGGTATTGGTACCGGATTCAGTAAGCTTCACCCTTACTGTTGTAATCAACTCTTCCTCATTTGGATCGACCTTGTCTTTTTTGCAACCCTGCATTCCCATAAAAACCAAAAGCATCATGCTGATAACGATCTGTGTTCTTTTCATAATTGTTATATTTAAAAGTGATGTAGCTAAAAAGGTATTTTGAATTTGAAGGATATATTCCTGCCGCGATCCAGGGCGAAATACCGGAATGCATTCATGTAATCCCTATAGGATGCATTCAAAAGATTGTTGACGCCAAGAATGCATTCAATTCTTGTATCGAAGAGATCTAAGGATGTGAAATATTCGAGATTAACCAAACTATATGCAGGTGGAGGCATCATGTAATCAGACTGCATGACTTCAACGCCACTGGCATCCTTCACTTTTATATTACCGGTTGGCGGCACCCTTTTTTGCTGCGTGATGTGCTGAAATGATGCCCGAAGCGACTGATTTTTAAACCTTTTGCCATCTACAAACAAGTATTCCATCTCTGCTTCATAGCGGTCTGC
The DNA here is from genome assembly GCA_039805815.1 of Bacteroidota bacterium. Classification (GTDB taxonomy): domain Bacteria; phylum Bacteroidota; class Bacteroidia; order Chitinophagales; family Chitinophagaceae; genus Pollutibacter. The sequence continues at coordinate 1,666 of JBDLTO010000013.1, forward strand.
TGGCATTTGGATCAGCCATGTTTTTGCAGATTTGTCATAAGCCCGCAGTAACGAACTTTTAACCTTTGCTTTGAAGTGTTTGTTTATGGCATAGCCAACTGAAACATCAGCACCTGAAAGTGACGCATCTGTTTGCGCATACAGAAATGCAGGGAATGCTCCTCGTATGGTTAACAATGCAGGATACACTGGCTTTAAGTAAATAAAATCGCTTATCTCCTTGTTGTATATTCCGGCTTCCACATCCCATTTCTCCTTGTTAAAAACAAGGTTAGCCAAAATACTGTATGCACGTTCCGTTGTGATTGCAGGATCACCCTTTTCGATACGGGCTGCACCATGGTGAAGACCATTACTGAACAGTTCATTCACTTGTGGAGAACGCCAGGCGCTGGCAAAAGTCATCGAAGCGCGCAGGTAGCTGTTGACCTGATAGGCTGCAACACTTGTACCGGAAAGTCCTGAAAAAATGCGGTTCCCGTATGGCTCACCAGAAACCAGTGCATTCCCCAATAATCGGTCAAACGGCGATTTGTCGTTGTCGGTAATGCCATATCTATTGCGATAGTCATACCGCAACCCCATCTCAAACTGCCATTTATCGAGTTGCAGCCTTTCTGCAGCCCAAATACCCATGTCTAGCGATGAATAATTAGGAACAAAATACCGGTAATTGATATCATTACGCTGATACATGGCATTAAAGCCCATCGAACCCCTAATTTTCTTGTGCTTGAAGTGCTCCCATACCAAATCTGCCATTGTGGTAAGCAGATTAAGTTCCAGTTGCGGGTTATCTCTCTCAGTTCGGGTAATGTCAAATTCTTTTCGTATATTATACTGCGTTGAAAGTGTAAGACTAAGCCTACTTTTGCCGGTTTCTTCAGCATATGCCCTGACTTTAAACAACTGATGCTGAACAGCCTGATATGGTCGGTCAAGCTGATAACTGAATGCCGCATCGCGTATATATGCTGGTGGTTCTCCGTTTCTTATGATATTTTCCAGGTCGGTCAGATTACCAATATGTGAACCCGTAAAAATTCCAAGCCTGGTATTAAACAAGCTGTAAAAAAGCTCAAGTCCCTTTTCCTTTTTCTTCCATCCCGCTGCAGCAGACATGTTAAACTCTTCCACTCCGCTATTCTGTAGCCAGTATGCAGGTGTCTTGGCGTTCCCACCTCGCTTGACAGTTCCCTGTAACCGCCAAGCATTTTGTCCGGACTTATTAAGCCCCCCTTCAAACATGGCGGATAAAACACCCTGACGGTTGTTGGAAAATGCAGCCAGGTTCAATTCGCCATTCAACACCGGATTATATTGCAACAACCTTGGTTCAACCAAAACAACACCACCTATCGCATCACCACCATACCTTACAGAGGATGCTCCTTTGATCACGGTTATGCGGTTGGCAACATAAGGATCTATTTCAGGTGCATGTTCACTTCCCCACTGCTGACCTTCCTGCCGGATTCCGTTATTTAAAATAAGCACCCTGCTGCTGTGCAATCCCTGAATGACAGGTTTGTAGATATTGTTACCCGTTTGCAAGACAGAAACACCTGTTATGCGCTGGAGTGATTCTCCCAGAGACAATCCGCGGGTTGACGCAAGCTCCCGGCCCCTGAGCTCTCCAGTCATCCCTTCGTTTCGAATACCAGCTGTGCCCACCACCACAACCTCCTTCAACACGTTTTCAGTATGCGATAGGTGCGCATTTTGAATGTAATCTTCCTTCAGGTGGAAATGAAAAGCCATAGCCTGACAATCCGCATGGGTTATCAGAAGCGTATAGTCGCCCGGACAAACTCCTGAAAAAACATAGCTGCCTGAACTATCTGTCTGAACAGTAAGCTTAAGTTCTGCTATAGTTACAGTGGCCCCTTGAAGAACAGTACGGGTATCTGCATCCTTTACCACCCCTGAAACACGCAGGATACACTGCCCTGCTACCCGAGACGAAAAAGAAATTGTAAACACTAAAAGCAGCAATGACCTCATGGATGCAATTGAAGGTCAAATCTAAGAAAATAATCATTATTTGCAACAGTATTGCAAATTTTTTTGCAACAATATTGCAATTAGTTAAAATGCTCAAAAATACCTGCTATTCCCTGGCCACCCCCAACACAGGCAGAAACCATGCCGTATTTTTTCCGGAGTCTGCTCAGATCTCCCAACAATTGAACAGTTAACTTGGCTCCCGTACATCCCAAAGGATGTCCGAGTGCAATTGCGCCACCATTTATGTTAACCCTGTCCGAATCAAGTTCTAATTGACGCATCACAGCCAAACACTGCGCCGCAAATGCTTCATTGAGCTCTATCAAATCAACCTGATCCAGCTGCATACTGCATTGCCTCAATGCCTTTGGAATAGCTTCAACAGGACCAATCCCCATCAACCTTGGGTTAACACCTGCCACAGCTGCATGCACCAGTCTGCCAATA
>JBDLTO010000014.1:0-4945 GCA_039805815.1 Bacteroidota bacterium
CGAGTATCACCGTTGCTCCCCTCAAGGGCAGCTGTATGGATCGGTCTACTGCATATCCTTTTATGGACTGAAAAGGGGTTTCCTGCGCAAATGTATACTGAAGATGAAAAAACCATATGATGCAAAAATAAAAAGCAGATTTTAAGCTCAAAACACCCATAAGGCAATTTATCATCGATTATTATACAAATAAAAAAAATATATATTAATATTTTTTAACGATATTGTTACAAAGCTATTGATGGAGAATCATGTAATTATGGAACCGCTGACACCGATTTGGTGGGCCTGTATTGCAACTGTTGTTGGTATCATTGTCATTTTGGTGTCTTTACCCTTCTGGGCATCATGGGCAAAACATAAATACTATACCAGGGCCATTGCAATTTTGTTGATTGTAAATCTGGTGATTGAAAACACCTATGCAATATGGATTGGAAGCTGGTCTTTAAAAAATAACCTTCCACTTCACCTGTGCGGCATCAGCAACATAATTGGAATGATCTTATTATTCAGGTTTAATACCGCACTGGCACAAGTGTTTTTTTATTTTGGACTAACCGGCGGAATACATGCAATGATTACCCCTGAATTTGATTTGGGTGATCAGGGTTTTTTCTTCTACAGTTACTTTATTACGCATGGCAGCCTTCTCTTGATATGTTCATTTATGATCATTCACCACAGGTTTAGACCTGAAAAAAACTCCTGGCTAAAAACATTTGTGATAATACAGTTTGTAGCCCTCGTAATTGGCTTATTTAACTGGAGCACCGGTGCTAACTACATGTTTCTTTCAAGTCCCCCTATCGTAGATAACCCACTAATCGTCGGAAATTGGCCCTGGTATATCCTTGTTTTTGAAGGATTGGCAATTGTACATTTCTTCCTGTTTTACAAATTGTTCAGGTTAATTAAAATATAGGTATATTCGTTTATGTGTAAATAGTACACAAACATAAACGAACATGAAAAAGACATTACTGCTTGCCATAACCTTGTTTACAATTCTTGCAGGTAATACACAAGTGCTCAGGTGGAGCCCTGCTTTCATTCAGGAAACTTCAGCCACCATCAGTATCACAGCAAATGCAAGTTCGGGCAATAAAGGTTTAGCAGACCACCTACCTGCAACAGATGTTTATGTTCATATTGGCGCAATTACCAACCTGAGTAGCAATGCAGCCGACTGGAAATACGTCAAATTTACCTGGGCTACAACGGTTGGAGCAGCTAATGCTCCTGCATCTGGCAACAATGAATGGACATTCACCATCAGTGGAGGATTAAGAAATTTCTTCGGGATAACCAACAGCGTAGAAAAAATCCAAAAGATAGCTATCCTCTTCAGATCGGGTAACGGCAACAAAGTATTGAGAAATGACGATGGTTCGGATATGTATATCCCTGTATATGACAATGGCAATTTTGTACGCATCGATGAACCGGCATCCAAACCCTACTTCAACAGAAGCTTACAAGCAATTGATAAAAAAATCGGGGAAAATATAAGCATCACTGCAAACACAAACGGAAATGCAGAACTGAAGCTCTTTTTCAATGGCAATATGATCGGTACTGCCACTGGGACTTCATCGATTTCAGCCAACACATTGCTGCAAACCGGTGGTACCCAAAAAATAATCGCTGAAGGTCAATTTCCGGGCGGCATATTGGTAAAAGACAGTATCCAGTTTTTTGTACCCGGACCAGCATCGGTAAAACCGCTTCCGGAAGAAATAGGAGATGGAATTACCTATGAGCGGGGAGATACAAGTGCTTACCTCGTGCTTTACGCTCCCGGCAAAGGCCGAGTTTCTGTTTTGGGAGACTTCAACAACTGGACCGAATCAGAAACTTTTCAGATGAATAAAACCCCTGATGGTTCAAGGTTTTGGATCAGGATTGGAAAACTGATTCCAGGAGCAGAATATGCCTATCAGTTCCTGATAGACGGTATCCTCAAAGTTGCTGATTTTAACACGGAAAAAGTACTCGACCCCAACAACGACAATACCATCCCAGCAACCACTTACCCAGGTTTAAAATCCTATCCTACCGGAAAAACATCTGGAATTGTGAGTGTACTGCATCCTGGCAAACCCACCTATTCCTGGAAAATCCAAAATTTCAAAAGACCGGAAAAGCAAAATCTGATTATTTATGAATTGCTGCTCAGGGATTTTGTGGCAACACGGAACTTTCAAACATTGAAAGATACCTTGGGATATCTGAAAAAACTGGGGGTCAATACGATAGGATTAATGCCGTTTTCGGAATTTGAAGGCAACCTCAGCTGGGGTTATAATCCTAATTACTTTTTTGCTCCTGATAAGTTTTATGGAACTGAAAATGCCATCAAAGATTTTATAGATGCATGCCATCAACAGGGCATAGCAGTGGTAATGGACATGGTTTTGAACCATGCATTTGGATCATCCCCACATGCGCTCATGTACTGGGATGGCGCTGGCAATAAACCTGCCACGGACAATCCCTGGTTAAACCCGGATGCAAAACATCCATTTAATGTTGGGTATGATTTTAACCATGAATCTACAGCAACCAAAGAACTTGTAGCAAGAGTGATCAAACACTGGCTAACAAATTTCAAGATAGATGGCTTTCGCTGGGACCTGTCCAAAGGATTTACTCAAACCAATAACCCTAACAATGTTTCTGCATGGGGGAATTATGATGCATCAAGGGTTGCTACTTGGAAAAGGATTTATGACACCATGCAAGCTGTTTCCCCGGGGTCCTACTGTATTCTGGAACATTTTGCAGACAATTCGGAGGAACGTGAACTGGCCAATTATGGTATGATGCTATGGGGAAACGGTAATTTCAACTTCAATCAGGCGACGATGGGCTATGCGCAGGACAGCGACTTTGGTGGCATCAGTGCACAAAGAAGAGGCTGGGAAAAACAACATCTGGTCGGTTACATGGAAAGCCATGACGAAGAACGACTCATGTACAAAAACCTGAATTTTGGCAACCAATCAGCCTCCTATTCAACCCGTGACTCACTGATTGCACTCAAAAGAATGGGACAAGCTGCAGCTTTCTGGGCAATGATTCCGGGTCCTAAAATGCTCTGGCAATTCGGAGAAATAGGATTCCCTTACTCGATTAACACCTGCACAAACGGAACTGTTAATAACAACTGCAGGCTTGACAATAAACCATTGATCTGGGGAAATTTTGGCGATGTTTCAAAAAGAGCACTCTATGATGTATACGCCAACCTGCTTAGGCTTCGCCAAAACCCTTCATTTAATTCAACCTTCACAGGGAATAATTATACACTAGACCTTGCTGGAACAGTCAAGACAATCCAGGTTAATACGGATTCACTCAAGCTAGTGGTTGTAGGTAATTTTGATTTGTCTGCCAGAACAGCCAACGTTACTTTCCCTAATAGTGGCACTTGGTATAGCTATCTTACCAAAACATCCATCAATGTATCCGGTACAAGCAGCTCCATCAGCCTGCAACCCGGGGAATACCATGTTTATCTTAATCGTGACCTCAGTAGCTCGGTTGTTACAGCTTTATTTAACCCCGTTATGCCTACACTCGATTTACAGACAATCGTATATCCCAATCCTGTAAAAAATGAACTCAACCTAAAATATGTTCTACCAAAATCCGGACAAGTAGTTATATCGCTTATGAGTTCAAATGGCACTTTATTGGGAAATCTTTTCAATGGCGTACAATCGTCTGGTTTGAAAAGTATGAGTTTTCCTGGTTCAGCAATGGCCGGTAAAATTAAATCAGGCGGTATTTATTACCTCAATATCCAAACCAATCAGGGCCAATCGATCGTCAGATTCCTAAAAACCTTTTGATATTCCACATATACCGTGTATTGTTAACAATTTAGTAATGCAGGGAGTGCTTCAAGATTAAGTGGATTCTTCACCTTTGTCGGGCAATTAAAAGAAACTACCTTGACAAAGAAGCTCCGCTTAGCTCTAATAGCTTTGTTGGCTATTTCCATGTTCATAGAACATGGTGAAGCACAAACTAAATCAACCAACCAGGCATCAAAACCTTGGTATGAAACAATTTCACTTAGGGGATATATGCAGGTAAGATATAACAGGCTATTGGAAACCAATCCTAAACTTAAGTGTGAACAATGTGATAGATCGTGGGGAGAAGGTGGCTCATTCAGCATACGCAGAGCACGGCTTATCTTTAGCGGAAACCTCAGTGAAAAATTGTATTTCTACATTCAGCCTGACTTTGGGAGTTCAGCTGGTAGTACCCTCAATATTTTTCAATTAAGAGACGCCTATTTTGACCTTGGCTTGAACAAAAAATCAACAATGCGCCTTCGGATTGGCCAAAGTAAAGTACCATTTGGGTTTGAAAACATGCAATCCAGTCAGAATAGATTACCCTTGGACAGGGCCGATGCCTTGAATTCAGCTGTTTCGAATGAGCGTGACCTCGGGGCTTTTTTTTACTGGGCACCTGAGGAAGCCAGAAAATTATATGCCGGATTTATTAAAGACAATGAAAAAGGATCCGGAGACTATGGTGTTTTTGGTATCGGGATCTATAATGGGCAGACTGCAAATAGGCCAGAACAAAATGACAACGTGCATATTGTAAGCAGATTAAGTATCCCAATAAAAATTGGTAATCAATTTATAGAACCCGGTATTCAGGGGTATATGGGTAAATTCGTTGTGCCGACAGATACACGAAGTGCAGCGGTGAAAAGTGAACGGAACTTTGAGTTTAACGAAAAAAGGCTAGCAAGTACATTTGTTCTTTACCCAAGACCACTGGGAATCCTTGCGGAATACAATATTGGAAACGGTCCGAGATATAATCCATCTACAGACTCAATCAACCTTCGTCAGCTATCAGGAGGTTTTATTACAATAAGCTATAAAATAAGTGGCAAAGGCAAAGATGAGGTTCT
>JBDLTO010000015.1:0-2739 GCA_039805815.1 Bacteroidota bacterium
TGATTCAAACAATGAAATGAGTACATTGATTGCCCGCATTGTATCAAGCCTTGAAGAAAGCATGGAGGTAAGCAGGTTGCAACAGGTGCTCTCTATTGATCCGGACTTGCTGAAAAAAGCATTGGTCTACATGAAAGATGAAGGCACAATTACAATAGATTTATACGGAAGGATACGCCTAAAATAAAAAAAGGGCCAGGATAGAAATCCAGCCCGTTTAAAATCCAATATCCTATGAAAAACCGATGTAAAAATAAAAACTTTAATAAAAAATGCAAGTAAACAACAAAGAAATAAAAAAGATAAATCTCAATCTACTGATTGTCTGCCTGTTATGCTTACAGATCTTCCTCCCTTTCCAGCATTAAAATGGCATTTTGGGGCACAATAAAATATTTTAGGCCCTCGTATTCGATTTCGGTAGCCCCATTCATAAGAAAAATAGCAATATCTCCTTCCCTGGCTTGCAAGGGTACATATTTCACTTTCTCGTCATCAGATTTCCATACCTCATCCTCCACTGGAATGGGTATCACAAACCCCGGTCCTGTCTTGATGACTACACCCTGCTGCACTTTCTCACGTTCCTGCACTCCGGGGGGCAAGTACAACCCACTGGCCGTCTTTTCATTGGGCCTTGATGGCCTGATCAACACCCTATCCCCAATGATAATGATTTTCTTAAATGTATTTTCTGAAGTAAGGTGCATGGATAGTATTTTTGCTATGAAAGTGCAGCAAATTTCAAATTTCATGCCTGTTTAACAAAATTTTATTGGCATGATCTCTGATTTGTCGCAGTTAATATTTTTATTTGTCTAAAACCTAAGCATATGTCTACCGTTGTTAAACCAAGGATTTTACTTTGTGAAGATGACCCTAACCTTGGCATCGTTTTAAAGAATTTTCTTGAGCTGAATGAATTTGATGTTGTGCTGGAGAGAGACGGAAGATTGGGTCTGGCTGCTTTCCAGCGGGAAAAATTTGATATTTGTCTGCTTGACGTGATGATGCCCAAAATGGATGGATTTGCACTGGCAAAAGAAATCAGGGACATCAATGAAGATATTCCATTGTTCTTCCTCTCTGCCAAGTCAATGAAGGAAGATCAAATCAAGGGTTATAAACTAGGTGCAGACGATTACATCACTAAGCCTTTCGACACTGAGTTGCTGTTACTCAAAATCAAGGCTATCCTTAAGCGAAATGAAGAGCAACACAAGGAGCAGGAAAATACTGAATACGACCTGGGCATCTATCATTTTGTTCCAAAACTCCGGAAACTTTCCTCCGCAAAAGGTGAAGTAACCTTATCTCCAAAAGAGAATGAGCTGCTCAAAATGTTGAGTGAATATAAAAACGACAAGCTGGAAAGGGAACTGGCTTTGAAAAAGATCTGGGGCAATGATAACTACTTCAATGGTAGAAGCATGGATGTTTACATTGCCAAACTGAGAAAATACCTGAAAGACGACCAAAATGTTGAAATTGTCAACATCCACGGTGAAGGTTTCATGCTGGACATCAAATAATCCCTATTTGCTGATAGAAGACTGAATTCAGAACAGCAAGTTATCCTGTGGCTTGAATGGCTTTCTGCCAAGGTGTTCATATGCTTTAGGGGTTACCTCTCTGCCCCTACTGGTTCGTTGAAGGAATCCTTCCTGAATCAGAAATGGCTCATAAACATCTTCCAGGGTTCCTGATTCTTCCCCCACTGCTGTGGCTATGGTTCCGAGGCCCACGGGTCCACCTTTGAATTTATCAATGATGGTAGACAGGATTCTGTTATCCATTTCGTCCAGACCATGTTCATCCACATGCAGTGCTTTCAATGCATGCTTGGTAATATCGAGGGAAATCACTCCATTGCCCAGTACCTGTGCAAAATCCCTGACGCGTTTCAGCAAACCATTGGCGATACGGGGAGTAGCCCTACTCCTGCGTGAAATTTCTCTCGCTGAGTCTGAGGTGATTTTTGTATTGAGGATACCCGCAGAACGGGTTATAATCCTTTCAAGCACCTCATTGGAATAGTATTCCAGTCTGTTTTTGATGGCAAACCTGGATAGAAGCGGTGCAGTCAACAACCCGCTTCTTGTGGTGGCACCTATAAGTGTAAACGGATTGAGGTTGATCTGTATGGTTTTAGCATTCGGACCACTGTCTATCATGATGTCAATCTTATAGTCTTCCATGGCAGAATACAGGTATTCTTCCACAACCGTACTAAGCCTGTGTATCTCATCAATGAAAAGTACATCGTTCAACTGAAGGCTTGTAAGGAGTCCTGCCAGATCAGCAGGCTTCTCAATAACCGGTCCAGACGTTTCCTTGATGCTTACCCCCATTTCCCTGGCAACAATACGGGATAATGTGGTTTTCCCCAACCCCGGGGGACCATGAAAAAGTACATGATCCAAGGCTTCGGAACGCATCTGGGCTGCTTTGATGAAAATGCGCAGGTTTTCTATAATACCGGGCTGACCAGAGAAGTCTTCAAGACTTCCCGGCCTGATTGTATTTTCATATTCAAAGTCGGGAGAACCTCCCGGTTTACCTGCTGGATCAAGATGGGGATTCATGTTCCGGTGAAATTAATGAATACCGCCTAAACGACCACGTTGATCATCTTCCCTTTAACATAAATTATTTTTTTAGGCGACTTGCCTTCAAGCCATTTGATAACTACCGGGTCTGCCATCACCAGCCGCTCGGCCTCAGCCTGTCCGATATTGA
>JBDLTO010000016.1:0-3946 GCA_039805815.1 Bacteroidota bacterium
GTTCGAAAATAATGCAACTTTTGGGGTTCAGCAGCGCACCTATCTGGGTATGCGATGGGATTACCTTTTCAGTGATAAGCTCTCCATTGGAGGCACCATGGTAAGGCTGAGTGAGCGTCCGTTTTTTACCAAAATGGAGTATGGATCCGATCCGATCCGTAACAGCATGACGGGCATTGACATCAATTACAACAGCGAATTGCCAAGGTTGAGCAAATGGCTTGGAAAACTACCCTTTTATGAAGCAAATGGTTCTTCCAGCATCAACTTCGCTGCAGAAGCAGCAAAAATGACACCTGGCCATGCTCCGCAGATAGGCAAAGGTGGGGATGGCTTAATTTACCTCGATGATTTTGAAGGAACCAAATCGAGCATCGATCTGCGTTTCCCTATAGTGGGCTGGACACTTGCTTCAACACCATACGGTGCAACAGACCGATTCGGTAACACCCTCTTTCCGGAGGCAAGCTCCTTTGACAACCTCGATTATGGCAAGAATAGGGCAAAACTGGCTTGGTATAACATTGAACCGATTCTTCAGGAAAAACGCAATCTCAACAATCCGCTGAGAAATGATGTAGCACAACTGGCAGACCCTCGTGTGAGAAGTATCGGACAACAGGAGATTTTCCCAAGGCGCACACCTGACTTCGGACAAAGTCAGCTCGTAACATTTGACCTGGCTTATTTCCCGAAAGAGAAAGGTCCATATAATTATGACGCACTGAATATTGAAAGCAACGGACAATTAAAAAATCCAGGCAAACGCTGGGGTGGAATCATGCGTGGCATCGACCAGACTGATTTTGAAACAGCAAATATAGAATTTGTGGAATTCTGGGTGCTGGATCCTTTCATTAAAGGGACGGTTCCTTCCGGAGGCTCCTTATACCTGAACCTGGGAAATATTTCCGAAGACATCCTCAAAGACTCGAGAAGATTCTATGAAAATGGTTTATCTACACCTACAATACCTGCTGCAACTGCAACGTCCAACTGGGGAACCTCGCCGCTGAATCCCATTCAGATTACCCAGGGCTTCAGCAATGATCCGGCAGACAGACCATTTCAGGATGTAGGCTTAGATGGACTTTCAGACTCAGGAGAAGTTAAACTCAGATCTCAATACCTAAATGAACTGGCAACACGCTATGGTTTAACATCCAAAGCCTACCAAGATGCAAGCGCTGACCCCTCGTCAGATAATTTCAGGTATTACAGAGACCCATTTTATGATAAAAACAATACGGGTATACTGGGGCGGTATAAAAACTTCAATAGTCCGCAAGGCAACTCTCCTATTGCGAACGCGGGTTCAGATTTTGCGTCTGCCTTCACCCTCTATCCAGATAGTGAGGATCTGAACAGAGACAATACACTGAACGAATCAGAAGAATACTTCCAGTATCGGATAGATCTGAAACCAGCGGGAGATCCGGTGATGCAGGTTGGTCAAAACTTCATCGCTGATAAAAAAACTGTAAATGTTACCCTCGCGGACGGCACCAAACAGGATCAGATCTGGTATCAGTTCCGCGTACCTATCACGGCCTATGAAAGCAAAGTTGGAGAGATCCCGGATTTCAAATCCATCCGCTTTTTCAGAATGTTCCTGACAGATTTTACTGACTCAGTAGTACTCAGATTTGCCAAAATGGAACTTGTTCGGAATAACTGGAGGCGTTTCGCATACGACCTGGATACAACAGGCCAATACAAACCCATAGACCTAGCTAATAATGTTACCCGTTTCAATGTTTCAGCCGTTAATATTGAGGAGAATGACAGGAGGGACCCGATACCTTATCGCACCCCACCCGGCATTGAAAGGGTGCAAGCCCTCAGTAATGGAGGAATTAATATCCTGCAGAATGAACAGGCACTTAGCATCAATGTAATAAATCTCAGAGAAGGTGACGGAAGAGCTGTATTCAAATCTTTCAGCCACGACCTAAGACAATACAAAAAACTTTCCATGTTTTACCATGCAGAAAGTTTAAAAGAGTTTAGTCCAATACGCGACGGAGAAGTTTATGCCGTGGTGCGGATTGGTAACGACTATATCAACAATTTTTACGAAATCAAATTCCCACTAAAGGTTACGCCCTTTGGCTCGTCAGACCCCAAAGTCATCTGGCCGGCAGAAAATGAGCTCAACTTTGACCTTGTTGAACTCATCAAATTAAAAAATGAAAGAAACCTCAGCACCAATAATGCTACCGCTATATACCGGAAAGTAATCAATGGGAAGGTATTTTCCATCATGGGAAATCCAAACCTGGGAGAAGTTAAAGGCATACTTGCCGGTATAGAAAACCTCAAAGATGCTACCGGTGGAAGAATAATCAGCACAGAGGTCTGGATTAATGAACTGAGGTTATCCGGATTAAATGAAGAAGGTGGATGGGCTGCAGTTGGACAAATGAATCTCCAGCTCGCAGACCTTGGAACGGTTTCCATGTCTGCCAATATTCACACTATCGGATTTGGGCAGCTGGAACAAAGGGTCAATGACCGGTTTCGGGATAACCTGCAACAATTCGATATCTCCACCAACCTGCAGCTGGGTAAGTTGCTGCCAAAACAACTCAGACTTGAAATACCGTTTTTTGCCAATCTGTCTCAGACTGTAAGTTCACCAGAATATGACCCATACGACAAGGATATAACACTGAAAGAAAAATTCAGCCTTTACAAAGACAAGCGAGATTCTATTCGCAATGACGCAGTAGATTTTACTGGAACCAAAACATTCAATTTTACCAATGTCAGGTTCGCCCAAAAACCCGACCAGAAAATAAGGTTATGGAGCATTTCCAATTTGGACTTCAGTTATTCATTTACCGAAACTATACAACGCAATCCCCTCATAGAAAACAATGAGGTTAATCGCACACAAGGTGGCATTGGCTACAATTACACAAAGGAAGCCAACTACCTCGAACCATTCAAAAAGTTGATCAAATCCAAAACCCCTTGGCTTGATTTTATCCGAAATGTCAACTTCAATCCGTCACCCTCCCTGATTGGCATCAGAATGGATTCAAGAAGACAGTTTGGTGCAATCAGACCCAGGAATGTAGGTGGAGGGAAATACAAAATTCCAGAAACTTACGATAAGTATTTTGTGGTTGACAGGAATTACAACATGCGGTGGGACCTGACCAGATCATTCAATGTCGATTTCAAAGCACTGAACAACTCGCGGATTGACGAGCCTATTGGCAGAATCGACAGCAAAAGCAAGCGTGACTCCTTGATGCGGAATTTCCTAAAGGGTGGAAGAAATACCATATACAACCAGAGTGCTGATATCGCGTACAATGTGCCTACCAATATAATTCCCCTGTTCGATTGGACAACCCTTAACATTGCCTATAGAAGCACTTATAACTGGGTTGGTGCCTCAAGGTTAGCTGTCAACCTCGGCAATACAATTCAAAACAGTGGTCAAACAGGTGCAACGTCTGAATTCAATCTGACTCAGTTGTACAGCAAATTCAAGATATTCAGAAAACTGGAAGAGTCTGTCCCAACAATGGATGACCCCCTGGCTATGCAGAATGGAGATCCCGATTCACCCGCCTCCATCAGTGAATCCAAAAAAAGAAAAGTAGAAAGGTTAAAAAAGAGAATAGGTAAAAAGGAAAAAGTAACCTCGAAAAAAATTGATAAAATCCTTGAATCCAAATCAGACACCACTAAAAATAAATTAGAAATCACCCGTTTAAATAAAAAACTGGATGCATATAAAACAACTAAGGAAGCCAGAATCCTTAAGCTAGAAACACCAAAAGGAAAACCGGTAAAGCCTTTATCCGCATTCGAACGCACTGCTCTACAAACAGTAATTGCCGTCAAAAGGATTGGAGTAACCTATAATGAAGGTGGCACTACCTTTTTACCCGGATATGTTGACAGCACCCGTTTTCTTGGACAAAACTGG
>JBDLTO010000017.1:0-4397 GCA_039805815.1 Bacteroidota bacterium
ACCCGGCAATCAGATGCAGATCATCCTCAAAGTTCCCGGTGGTTATGCGCTTGACAACATCCTTCTGGAATACGGGTGATGGATTGGACTGAACAGCTTGCTGCAAAGCTTTATCTACCAACTGGTTCCTAAAAACCTTGCCAGATGGAGAAACCGGCGATGTTACGGGCATATCCAACAGCAAAACCGGCACACCAATGCCTGCAAAATGGCATGCAATCCTGGAACCCATAATACCGCTTCCCAGCACGGCAACTTTTCTGATTTGGGGCATCATTGGCATAAAGTATTGGTTGGCGATTACAGTCAAATCACAACAACAGATCCAAGTTGTAATTTACGGGATATCTTCCGCTTTTAACTCACCTTCCAGCCTCCAAGTGAAGCTTCTCCAGCTCCAACAAAATGCAGTTTACCAGATGCATCTTCTGCCATCAGGATCATGCCATTGCTATCGATACCGCGCATTTTCCGGGGTGCCAGGTTAGCTACTATCACCACCTGCTGTCCTAGGATGGCTTCCGGTTCAAAGTGCATGGCGATGCCGGAGAGGATCGTTCTTTTTTCAAAACCCAGGTCCACTTCCAGTTGTAGCAATTTATCTGCCTTGGGCACTTTCTGCGCCGCAATGATGATGCCTGTTCGCAAATCTATCTTTCCAAGATCGTCAAAAACGATTTCCGCTTTCAGGTCGTTTACAGGCACTGCGGGTGATGCATGAGGTTCAGGTTGTTGTTCTGCTTGTTGGATAACGGCTGATTTCAAAATTTGTATTTGGTCTGCAATCTCCTGGTCTTCGATTTTCCGGAACAGGAGTTGTGGTTCACGAAGACTGTATCCCATGCTCAGCAACTTCATGCTGCCAGCATTTTGCCAATCGAGTATCTTGTCAACCACTTTCATCATGTGACACATTTTGCGGGCGGTTGATGGCAGGAAAGGATTGATGAGGATAGCCAGATTAGCAGTCAGCTGCAAGCAATTATACAAACAGTTATCGATAAGCAGTTGATTTGCCGGGTTGTCCGCCACCGTCTTTGCCAGGATCCAGGGCTCTTTTTCCTGCATATAGCGGTTCCCTTTTCTGGAAAGATCAATCACCTCAAAAAGTGCCTCACGGAATTTGTAATGTTCAAGCAGGGCCTCTATGCGATTCTTGGAATCGGCGATATCCTGAATCAGCTGATTATCTTTTTCATCAGCAAGATCAGTATGGTAGCGTGGCACTTTACCGCCACAGAGTTTGTGCATCAACACAAAAGTGCGGTTCACATAGTTGCCGAAAATAGAAACCAGCTCGCTGTTGACTGCATCCTGGAATCCCTTCCAGGTAAACTCTGAGTCCTTGCTTTCAGGTGCAATCTGTGTGAGGTAGTAGCGCAGCATGTCCACGCATTGGTCGCCTCCATTTTCCTTCTTCACAAATGCTTCAATAAAATCACGCATTTCCAGCTTCCAGTTGCGGCTGGTGCTCATTTTGTCGCCTTCCAGGTTGAGGAATTCGTTGGCAGGCACATTGGCGGGCAGGATATTACCATGCAGTTTAAGCATGGTGGGGAAAATGATGCAATGGAACACGATGTTATCCTTACCAATGAAATGTACCAGTTGCGTATCCTGATCGTACCAATAGGGCTTCCAGTCTTTATTGTTATCCAGTGCCCATTGTTTGGTGGCTGAAATATAACCGATCGGCGCATCAAACCAAACATATAAAACTTTGCCGTTGGCTTCCTCCAGGGGCACTTGCACCCCCCAGTTCAGATCTCTTGTTACCGCCCGCGATTGCAATCCGCCATCAATCCAACTTTTGCATTGTCCAACAACCGATGCACGCCAATCATCTTTATGCTCATCGAGAATCCATTTTCTAAGGAACTCCTCATGGCGTGCGAGCGGCAGGTACCAGTGTGTGGTCTTCCGCTTCACTGGAGATTGTCCGCTGATGGTGCTGACCGGATTGATTAGTTCATCCGGACTTAACGCTGTTCCGCAGGATTCGCACTGGTCGCCAAAGGCACGATCACTTTTGCAATGCGGACAAACACCTTTGATGAACCTGTCGGCCAAAAATGTTTGTGAACCCTCATCAAAATATTGCTCCGTCTCTTTAGTTTCCAACTCTCCACGCTCATGCAGATAGGTGAAAAACTCCCTGGAAGTTTCATGGTGAAGTGGATCGGATGTCCGGTGATAAACATCAAAGCTGATATGAAGGTCTGCAAAATCCTCCTTCATCGCCTGATGGTACTTATCGATGATCGCCTGTGCTGTTGTCCCCTCCTTCATTGCCTGAATGGGGATGGCTGTACCGTGTTCATCGCTTCCACATACAAAAACAACATCACGCTTTTGGGCGCGTAGGTATCGGGTGTAGATGTCTGCAGGGATATAGGCACCTGCAAGGTGACCAACATGTTTGAGACCATTGGCATAAGGCAGGGCTGAAGTGACCAAATAACGTTTGGGTTGTGACAAGGTTTCCATAATTTGACTACAAATTTAATCATAAAGCGTCAGCATTTTCCATGAAACCATTTCCCTACAATGAATTAACTTTCGGGTATGAAAACCAGGATTCCATTTGAAGAGATGCATGCCACTATTACCAGGGCTTTTGTGAAAGCTGGTATGCCTGAAGACAAAGCCCACACTTGTGCCCGAATACATACCGAATCAAGCAGGGATGGGGTTTATTCCCACGGACTGAACCGGGTGGAAAGATTTGTAGAATACCTGCACAAAGGTTGGGTAGATCCATTAGGAGAGCCGGTACTTGCATCCTCGCTGGGGAATATGGAAGTTTATGATGGCAATTTAGGTCCTGGCATCCTCAATGCCATGCATTGTATGGACAGGGCAACAGAGCTGGCGGCAGCAAGTGGCATGGGCATGGTCAGCCTCCGTAATACCACGCACTGGATGCGCGGTGGCGCCTTTGGCTGGCAGGCAGCCGAGAAGGGATATATCAGCATTTGTTGGACCAATACGGAATCCTGCATGCCTGCATGGGGCGGAAAGTCCAGTGCCATCGGTAACAACCCATTCATCATAGGCATCCCAAGGGAAGACGGACATGTGGTGCTCGACATGGCCATGTCTCAATACTCCTATGGAAAGCTGCAGGTGACCAGGCTGGCGGGACAAAAACTGCCTTATCCCGGAGGTTTTGATAGAGAAGGTTTGTTGACCGACGATCCGGGCACAATCGAAGAGACAAGGAGAATTCTGCCCATGGGCTATTGGAAAGGATCAGGCTTTGCTGTGATGCTGGACCTCTTGTCTGCATTGCTTTCCGGAGGATTAACCACTGCAGGCATCGACAAAAAAAACCTGGGCAGCTGCGGGAGTTGTTGCCAGGTTTTCATGGCATTTGATCCCTTAAAAATCAATGATCACGCCTTTGTAACAGCGGCCCTTTCAGAAACCATCAACCAGCTTCGGGATTCGGTTCCAGCTTCCCAAAATGGAGAGATCAATTATCCTGGTGAACGTTCTTTGAAGACCCGGGAGGAAAATTCCAGACTTGGAATTCCTGTTGACGATAGTGTTTGGGCAAAGGTTAAAGAATTAGCAGGGAGATAACTCAATTACAAAACTTTAAACTAGTGGGATTTACAGCATTCTAAATCCCACTAGTTTAAAAATTAAAGTTTTGCAAGTGCACTGGCTTCTGCAGCAGTTATAGCTCGATTATAAAACCGCACTTCATCAATTTTCCCTACAAGACCCGTAAAATTGTAATTCCCACCTATAGTTACCTCTATGTCAGTTAACGATAACCCTAAATCAAGTCCAGTCTGTTCTTTTGCTAAAATACCATTGAAATAGTAGCGGATTGTTCCTGAAGATTTATGATAGCTTACAATGCAATGTTTCCACGCATTAAGTTTCGTCTCACCAGCTACGCCAACTGATTGCGGCGTTACATAAATAGCCCCAAAACCCATTGTAAAGACCAAAGGATTTATAGATGTTTTTGTAGTATTAAATGCCCACTTTGCCCGCTGATATAGTATGCTGATAAATGGATCTGTTTCAATGTTATTAGTGGTAAACTCAGTCAACAATACCCAATAGGCAATTGTAAAATCACCATCCAGTGAAAAACGGGCATCTCCAGGAATTGTAATCCGGGCATCTCCCAACTTATTATTGAAAAAATAAGCTGCATTTCTTTTTCCCCTTCTGTCTGTTGTGAGGGTAACATTCTGAGGAGTTCCATGCAAAAAACTACCAGATGCATCATTTGTATTTCCATTAAATGGATAGTATGCAAATAGTCCGGCTGAAAGGTTTGGCTTAGGAGCAGGATTTTTAGCAGATTCCAAATCTGACAATAACAATGGTGTTATAATTTCTTTCTTGTTGCATGAAAATTGGATGAACGCAAACAA
>JBDLTO010000018.1:0-6308 GCA_039805815.1 Bacteroidota bacterium
ATGCTGAAACATTTGGGATGATGGTCTCGGCCGTAATTAACCGGATCAATTTTGCCCTGACAATAATTTGTCCTGCCAAACTCTCCACCCCATATAACAAGCGTTTCATCCAATAACCCGCGTTGTTTCAGGTCCTTGATCAGTCCGGCTGAAGCACGATCAACATCCTCTGCCTGCATCCGCATATCATTTGCAAGGTTACCATGGGTATCCCAACCCTGGTGATAAAGCTGTACAAACCGCACGCCTGATTCAGAAAGTTTTCTGGCAAGCAGGCAGTTGGCTGCATAAGTTCCAGGTACGAGGCAATCCGGACCATACAATTTAATGGTATTGTCTGATTCTTTACTCAGGTCAGTAAGCTCTGGAACAGCACTCTGCATCCTGTAAGACATTTCGTATTGCTGAATCCGTGCATTGATTTCAGGATCACCAACATTTTCAAACGCCTCTGCATTGAATTGAGCAAGCTGATCAAGCATATCCCTCCTGCTTTGCCTGTCATGACCCTCAGGATTATTCAAGTACAAAACAGGGTCTTCTCCACTACTGAATACGACACCCTGATGGAGGCTGTCTAAGAAACCATTGGTCCACAATTTGGAATACACTCCTTGTCCGTTTCCTCTTCCTCTAGAAAGCAAAACGCAATATGATGGTAGGTTGGCGTTTTCGCTGCCAAGTCCGTAGCTCATCCATGCTCCCATACTGGGTCTGTTGCCCTGTTGGGCACCCGTCTGGAAAAAGGTTAAAGCAGGATCGTGGTTGATAGCCTCTGTGTTCATGGTTCTGATGATGCAAAGATCATCAACAACAGAAGCCATGTTGGGAAACAATTCAGAAACCCAGGCACCAGACTGTCCGTGTTGTGAAAAACCAAATGAAGAGCCTACCAATGGAAATTTCTCCTGGTTGGCTGTCATACCGGTAAGTCGTTGTCCCTTTCGGATTGATGCTGGCAACTCTTCACCATGCATTTTATTCAGCAAAGGCTTGTAATCAAAAGTTTCCAGCTGGGAGGGGGCTCCGTTTTGAAAAAGGTATATGATTCGTTTGGCTTTTGGCGCAAATTGGGCTAAACCAAGCGGTATGGCAGACTGCTGGTCTGAGCCAAACAACTGGTCTTTGAAAAGCATTGTACCTAGGGCTGCACTTCCAATACCCAAACCTGCACTGGTTAAGAAATGTCTGCGGGTTACATTCAGCCTGAATTCTTTTTCCTGATTTTCCATGACTTTATTTTACAGTTGTTTCATCAAGATTAAATAACATTTGATTGACCTGCATCAACGCTGCTGTGCCGGCAATATCTTTTGTACTAATTTGTTCAAATTCACCAGCCTTCAAGAAGGAAGATGCCTTGCCTTTTTCCCTTTCAAACCTTGCCTTTTGCTGTTGGTAATACTGACTTAACATCTTGATTTCCTTGTCAGTAGGCTTTCTGCAAACTACTAGTCTGAATACCCTTTCCAGAATGGTATTTTCAGGTAAGTTCATATTCATACTGCGTTGAGCAAGAACCCTTGCTGCTTCAAGCAGCTGAGGATCATTCATAAGCACCAATGCCTGAAGTGGTGTATTTGTTCTTGAACGAGTAACTTCACACTGGTCTCTTGTGCTGGCATCCATGATCAACAATGCTGGGGGTGGTGCCGTTCTTTTGATAAAATTGTAGAGCCCTCGGCGGTATAGTTTATCACCTTTATCCTGAATGTACCTCGCAAGTTCACCTCTACCTGAGGTGGTAGATTCCCATACACCTTTGGGTTGGTAAGGCTTTACACTAGGACCACCAATTTCAGTATTGAGAATGCCTGATGCACTGAGCAGCAGGTCTCTCTGTAGTTCTGCTGTAAGACGCATTCTTGGGAAATAGCTGTAATATTTATTATCTGGGTCTTGTTGTAATTTCTTTTCGCTTCTGGTAATGGATTGTCTGTAGGTTGTTGAAGTCACAATCATTCGGATCAGTTTCTTTATATCCCAGCCGCTTTCCCGGAATTCAACTGCTAACCAGTCAAGCAACTCCGGATGTGAAGGCAGTTCTCCCTGCATTCCAAAATCACCCACCGTTTTAACGAGCCCTCTGCCAAAAATCTCATTCCATATTCTGTTTACAAATACCCGTGCAGTGAGTGGATTGGCAGGGTCCAGCATCCATTGCGCCAAGCCTAATCTGTTTTTTGCATATTTGGAAGTACTGAAGGGCAGGATAGCAGCAGGTGTTGCCATCTCTACTGTATCAGCTGGCTGATCATAATTACCTCTTCTCAGGATCCGCGTTGGACGAATATCTGCACTGTCTTTCATGATCATCACAACTACATCAGCTGTATCTTTTTTATTGATGTAATTCATCATGGAGCTGATGTCAGCTGAGCTGATACGCATGTTGGGTGGATCACCAGGCGAGGCGAGTCCAATATCTCCAACAAGTCCTTTTTCAGGAACCTTATCAAAGAATGCAAACATGTTGTAATACTCTTTCTGAGAAACCGGGTCATATTTGTGGTCGTGACATTTGGAGCACTCCAATGTTATGGCCATGAATGCTTTGCCTACCGTGTTGGTTCTGTCTGTTACGTATTCAATTCTGTATTCCTCATCTATGACACCTCCTTCCTGGGTAATCTTATGGTTCCTGTTGAACCCAGTGGCAAGCAGCTGCTCTTTTGTGGGGTTTGGAAGCAGGTCTCCCGCAAGTTGCCAAGTCAGAAATTGTGCAAATGAATAATTGCTGTTGAAGGAATGAATCACCCAATCCCTCCAGGGCCACATGGTGCGGTATCCGTCATCCTGATAGCCATGGCTGTCTGCATACCTCGCCACATCCATCCACTGGATAGCCATTTTTTCTCCATAATGTTTGCTTGCTAACAGTTCATCCACTATTTTTTCATAGGCATCGGTAGACTTATCCTGCAGAAATTTTTCCTGTTGCTCAAGCGTTGGAGGCAATCCCGTAATATCCATGGATACCCGCTTTAAAAGTGCTTCCTTAGACGTTTCAGGATTAGGTGCTAATCCAACTTCTTCCATCTTAGCAAAAACAAAATTATCTATCGGATTCCTTGGGTTTAGGTCTTTATCAACTGCTGGTACTTTTGGTCGCTGTGGTGCTATGAAAGACCAGTGCTTTTTGTATTTGGCTCCCTGTTCTATCCATTTTCTAATAATCTCAATTTCTGTTTTTGTCAGTGCCAGGTTGGATGAAGGGGGAGGCATAAGCTCAGTTGTATCGGTTGCAACAAGTCTGGCATAGAGTGCTGAATTCAATGGATCCCCTGGTATAATCACATGTTTGCCTGGATTATCCTTCAACGCTGCAAATGCGCCTTCTTCGGTGTCCAGTCTGAGCCCAGCCTCACGCTTGTTGGCATCAGGACCGTGACATTTGAAACACCTATCTGATAAGATGGGCCTGATATGAAAATTATAGTCCACTACATCGGGTACTTCCTGTTCAGTTCCTGAGTCTTCCTGCAACACTAGGGCAACACTGGCCGACACTAAAACTATGATAGCAATTACCCAATATGCTTTACGGATGGCAATTTTTTTTTCATTGAAAAAATTCATAATAATGCATCGTTTGAATTCTGAAGTTACTAAAAAAAATGATTTAGTAAACTTATGGTAAGTATTCTGCTTATTTATTATAGTTAAATAGCCTCGTTTTGAAATTGTGGTATTTTTGTTTTTATAAATTCTAACTATGGAAATAATCGAAAATGTGGAGACAACAAACGAAGACCTAAACAAATTTGTAGCTGAAATGGCAGCAGTTTGTCTGCCAGACTCAGTATACTGGTGTAACGGCAGTAAAAAAGAATACGATGAACTTTGTGAATTGCTTGTTAGCAATGGAACCTTCAAAAGGCTTAATGCGGAAAGATGGCCTAACAGCTTTGCTTGTAATTCTGATCCTAGTGATGTTGCAAGGGTAGAAGACAAGACTTTCATTTGCAGCAGGCGGAAAGAAGATGCTGGCCCTACCAACAACTGGGTAGACCCCCGTGAAATGAAAGTCAAAATGAAAGAGCTTTTCAAGGGTTCAATGCAAGGGCGAACCATGTATGTCATTCCCTTTTGCATGGGTCCAATTGGTTCACCATTATCCAAGATTGGCGTACAGGTTACGGATTCGCCATATGTTGTTGTGAACATGCATATTATGACAAGGGTAGGTGTGGAGGTTTTGAAACAACTCGGAACAGATGGGGAATACATCAAATGCCTGCATTCCCTTGGCGCTCCTTTGCAACCCAATCAAAAGGATGTTCCATGGCCATGCAATCCTGAAGTGAAATACATTGTTCATTATCCCGAAGACAGGGCCATTGTTTCTTATGGTTCTGGATATGGAGGGAATGCGCTTTTGGGTAAAAAATGTTTCGCCCTGCGTATTGCATCTGTCATGGCAAAAGAAGAAGGCTGGTTGGCTGAACACATGCTGATTCTTGGTGTGGAAGATCCCAAGGGTAGGAAAACCTATGTTGCAGCTGCTTTTCCCAGTGCCTGCGGAAAAACCAATTTCGCAATGTTGATTCCGCCAGAAGAAATGAAAGGCTGGAAAGTTACAACTGTAGGGGATGACATTGCGTGGATAAAACCGGGAAAAGACGGCAAGCTTTACGCAATAAATCCTGAATACGGTTACTTTGGTGTAGCACCCGGTACAAATGAAAAGACCAATCCCAATGCAATTGCGGCCCTCTCAAAAAACAGCATATTTACCAACGTGGGCCTTACACCTGATGGCGATGTATGGTGGGAGGGGTTAACCAAAGAAACACCTCCGGTAGTGTATAACTGGAAAGGTGAGCTGCATGATCCATTGTCTGGCAAACCAGTTGCTCATCCCAATGCCAGGTTTACAGCTCCTGCATATCAATGTCCGAGTATCGATGCCGAGTGGGAAAACCCGAATGGTGTTCCCATCAGTGCCTTTATTTTTGGTGGCAGGCGGAGTACCACGATTCCATTGCTTTATCAGGCTTTTAACTGGAACTTTGGGGTTTATCTGGCTGCTACCATGGGTTCAGAAACAACAGCCGCTGCTTTTGGGGAAGTTGGGAAAGTGAGGCGGGATCCGTTTGCCATGCTTCCATTCTGTGGATACCATATGGCTGATTATTTCAACCATTGGCTTCAGCTGGGCAGAAACATACCTAATCCGCCAAGGATTTTTGGTGTAAACTGGTTTAGAAAAAATAAAGAAGGGCAGTTTATCTGGCCAGGTTTTGGAGATAATATGCGGATGTTGAAATGGATTGTTGAGCGCGTATACGGAGAGGTTGTCTCAATAGAAAGTCCTGTTGGCTGGGTTCCCAAATATGAGGATATTGACTGGGGAAGCCTTAACTTCACAGCAGATCAGTATGATGCAGTTATGGATGTAGACAGGGAAGCCTGGAAGATTGAAATTCTTGCACATGAAGAACTATTTTCGAGGATGTATGATAGGTTGCCAAAAGAGTTTTTCTTCATGCGAGAGCTTTTGCTTTCAGGATTATGGAGGTCTCCCGAACACTGGTCGCTGGCTCCGGAAACACATTAATAAAAGTTATCTTATATGTCATCTCTGCCAAAAATGCTGTGCATAGTAATATTTATGCTTACAAGTGGTTTAGGATTCGGACAGTTTTTTAACACTGAATTGTACCCTGAGTACAGAGGAAATGATCTTGGATTGATATATACTCCACAAGGTTCCCATTTTCGAATCTGGAGTCCTGCTGCTGAAAAGGCGGAACTTATTTTTTATGGTTCTTCACTTGGCAACGACAGGAAATCGGTTATTCAGCTATCAAAGGCAGAAAACGGCACCTGGAAGGCATTTGTAAGCGGAAACCTGAAAGGCAGTTATTATGTATTCCGCATTTTTACGCATGGTAAATGGCTGGCAGAAGTGCCCGATCCCTATGCCAAAGCCGTGGGAACCAATGGCAGGCGTGCTGTTGTGGTTGACATGAAAGATACCCGGCCGTTTGGTTGGGAGTCCGACAAATCACCTGTTTTCAGCTCAAGAAAGGGAATGCCTGCTCAAACAGGAGGTTTGCCGGTAGACGCGGTTATCTATGAATTACACGTGAGGGATGCAACGATTGACCCATCCTCTGCTGTAGGGGCAAAAGGTAAATTTAGCGGACTCACCGAAGTTGCAGCCATGAATATCGGGGCAGTTCAGACCGGTTTGGATCACCTGCAGGAATTGGGCGTTACACATGTTCACCTGTTGCCATCTTACGATTTTTACAGTATTGATGAAAGTAAACGAGACAGCCTGCAGTATAACTGGGGTTATG
>JBDLTO010000019.1:0-7716 GCA_039805815.1 Bacteroidota bacterium
TCCCCCTGATCATAGGAGGAGGCATCAGAACCGGAGAAAAAGCATACAATATCTGCCAGGCAGGAGCTGATATCATTGTTGTAGGCAATGCCATTGAAAAAGAACCCTCACTTATCCGGGAGATCAGTGAGGCTGTCCATTCACACAACAAAGAGACAAGCCCTGCACGACCGGCCGGAAACTAATGATCGTTTTGTGCTTTTTTTTAGAAAAAATCACTTTATTTGCACCTCACAATTTTTCTTTACAAGACAGACTTGGAAAAATGAAAAAAAACCTGACCTCTTCATCAATAGCAGAAATGGCGCCAGCCTTTTCCATGCGTTGGGTTTTTACTGTACCTCGCGGAACAGTTTTTTTGGAACGACCGGTTCCGTTTCTGGTACGACGTTGATAGATACCACCCTTTAGTCCGACTGCCGTCGTTTGCCCATTCAGCCCCAGGAGGCTGAGATGGAACTTTACAATTTTTTCAATCAGCCAGGAATGGAACAGCAAAAGCAACAATTTGACCTACATATTGCCAGTGAAAAAGACTACCAGTTTGCAGAAGCAATCTGCCTTGAAATGGAAGAGTCTGCCAAAGCCCGGGGAACCGGTATCGCTAAGAGAAGTCCCGATTACATCCGCAAAAAGATGGCAGAAGGGAAGGCTGTTATTGCCCTAACTGAAACAGGAGAATGGGCTGGATTCTGCTACATTGAAACATGGAGCCATGGTGAGTATGTAGCGAACTCAGGGTTGATTGTAAAGCCAACGCTGCGAAAAAGCGGATTGGCGAAGATGATCAAAAGGAAAATTTTCCAACTCAGCAGAGATACCTATCCCAATGCAAAAATATTCGGACTCACCACGGGGTTAGCTGTAATGAAGATAAATTCTGAACTTGGTTATGAGCCTGTAACCTACTCAGAACTTACGCAAGATGAAGCTTTCTGGGCTGGTTGTAAAAGCTGTATCAATTATGAAATATTGATGAGTAAGGAACGTAAAAACTGCATGTGTACAGCCATGCTCTATGATCCGAAAGATCACTATGAACCTGAAGAAACCAAACAGTTTTTCGAGGAAAATGAAAAAGGCTTTGAGCGGCTATTCAGATTCAAAGAATGGAAATTACTCCAGCCTTTTCTTAAAAAAAGCGATAAATCAGCAAAGTCATTGAAAATGATACTTTCATCTTTCTTCAATTTTTAAACTCAAAAAAGATGTCTAAAAAAATTGTTCTCGGATTCAGTGGTGGACTGGATACAACTTTCTGCGTCAAATACCTTGCTGAAGACAAAGGGTATGAGGTTCACAGCATCATTGTAAACACTGGTGGCTTTTCTGAGGATGAACTCGTAAAAATTGAAGCACATGCCAGAAATCTGGGTGTAGCCTCACACACAACCATTAACGCGGTAGAGGGCTATTATGACCGGATTATCCGTTATCTCATCTACGGCAATGTGTTGAAGAACAATACTTACCCCCTGAGTGTGAGTGCAGAAAGACTAAGCCAGGCGATTCATATCGCTGAGCACGTTAGGGCCCTTGGGGCAGATGCTGTAGCACATGGGAGCACAGGAGCAGGAAACGACCAAGTCAGGTTTGACATGGTTTTTCACATCATGATTCCTGGTGTTGAAATCATCACACCAATCCGTGACCTTAAACTGAGCAGGGAAGAAGAAATTGCCTACCTGCAGTCGAAAGGCGTTAATATGAACGCAGAAAAAGCCATGTACTCTATCAATAAAGGATTGTGGGGCACCAGTGTTGGCGGAAAGGAAACACTTTCATCCAAAGGGATGCTGCCTGAATCTGCCTGGCCAACTCAGGTAACCAAAACGGAAGAGGAAGATGTTACACTGGAATTCTCCAAAGGCGAACTGGTGGGGGTTAACAATAACAATTTTGAGCACCCTTCCAAAGCCATTCAGTATCTGCAGACACTGGCCGGTCCGTTTGGTATTGGAAGAGACATCCATGTAGGCGACACCATCATAGGCATTAAGGGCCGTGTTGGATTTGAAGCAGCAGCACCCATGGTCATCCTCAAGGCCCATCATGCACTGGAAAAACATGTATTGACCAAATGGCAGCTGCAATGGAAAGACACGCTGGCCCAGTTTTATGGAAACTGGCTGCATGAAGGACAAATCCTGGATCCCGTTATGCGCAACATTGAGGCATTCCTCACGTCCACGCAACAAAATGTTACTGGAAAAGTTTTCATAAAGCTCCTGCCCTACCGTTTTCATATCATTGGTATTGAATCATCTTTTGACCTGATGAACAGCAAGTTCGGTAAATACGGAGAGATGAATTCGGGCTTTACAGGAGAAGATGTGCGCGGATTCAGTAAGATTTTTGGCAACCAGACCATCATCTGGAATGCGGTTCAGGAAGAAAACAAGCAACAGTAATCATGGAAAAGCAAATCCATATCGGCATCCTTGGCGGAGCAGGTTATACAGGAGGAGAATTGCTGCGGCTCTTACTCAATCATCCAAATGCCCAAATCGGTTTCATTCACAGCAAAAGCAATGCCGGTCAGCCTGTTTATAAAGTTCATACGGATCTTCTCGGTTCTACGGAGTTGGTTTTTGCAGGTGATACAAGCCAGGACATTGATGTATTGTTCCTATGCCTAGGCCATGGTGAATCTGCAAAACTGCTCAGTGAGCATTCATTCCGGTCAGGTGTGAAAATAATCGACCTGGCCAATGATTTCAGGTTGGAGAAAGATGCGGTGATCGGAGAAAGGAAATTTGTTTACGGACTGCCAGAACTTAATTTTGAAAAAATTCAAACTGCAGATAACATTGCCAATCCGGGTTGCTTTGCCACAGCTATTCAACTTGGATTACTCCCGCTTGCAAAGGCTGGCTTGCTTGGAGAAGTCTACACCACTGGCATTACAGGCTCAACCGGAGCCGGACAGTCACTCAGCGCAACCAGCCATTTCAGCTGGCGGGCAAACAATATTCAAGCTTACAAGACACTGACTCACCAGCACCTGGGAGAAATTCACCAATCGCTTGCACAGTTGCAAGGCCATTCCTCAGCAGAAGTCAGCTTTGTTCCCTGGCGTGGTGATTTCACAAGAGGTATCTTCATCTCCTCCACAGTAAAATCCCAACTTTCACTAGAGGAGACTGTTGTCCTCTACAAAGCGTACTACCAAAACCATCCATTTACAACCATCTCAGACCAGCAGATTCACCTGAAACAGGTGGTCAACACCAATAAGTGCCTGATTCACCTCGAAAAAGAAGGCAACAAGCTGGTTATTCACAGTGTGGTAGATAACCTGCTCAAAGGTGCTAGCGGACAGGCTGTTCAAAATATGAATATCCTATTTGGACTTGATCAAACCACTGGCCTGAAGCTCAAACCAATCGCATTTTAAATCAGGAATATGAAAGCAACCATCTTAGGAGCAGGAAATATTGGTATGGCGCTGGCAGAGGGACTGGTGGAGAGTGGAACCTGTGCTTTACAGGATATCACCCTGACCAAAAGAAATGCGCATGCGCTGACAGCATTGGCATCCAAGGGATTCAAAACCAATACATCTAATGCCGAGGCCATTGTTGGCGCAGATACCATTTTTGTATGCGTATTGCCACAACAACTAAACGAACTTCTGACAGAACTCAAAGGCAGCATTGACACAGCAAAACAACTGGTGGTTTCCGTGGTTACAGGCGCGCATACCGATGTATTCAAGAAAATATTGGGCGAGCAATGCCGCATCATCAGGGCTATGCCCAATACCGCTATGAAAGTTCGTGAAAGCATGACCTGCCTATCGTCAGCGAATGCCACCCAAGAAGATATCCGGATGGTGCAGGCCCTCTTTGACACCATGGGGCAGAGCATAATCATCGAAGAAAATATGATGAGTGCAGCAACAGCATTGTGTGCCTGTGGTATTGCCTTCTTCCTCCGAACCATCAGGGCAGCATCCCAGGGCGGTGTGGAAATCGGTTTCCATGCGGGCGATGCGGTGAAAATTGCAGCCCAAACAGCATTGGGTGCCGCCAGGCTGCTCACCACCAACAAAAGCCATCCGGAACAGGAAATAGACAAAGTGACATCCCCTAAGGGTTGTACCAT
Source organism: Bacteroidota bacterium (assembly GCA_039805815.1). Lineage (GTDB taxonomy): Bacteria > Bacteroidota > Bacteroidia > Chitinophagales > Chitinophagaceae > Pollutibacter. The sequence goes on from JBDLTO010000019.1 coordinate 4,108, forward strand.
CGCTGGTCTCAATGAAATGGAACACCAAGGGCTCAGTTCCGCCATGATCAAGGGTATCAAACTTTCCGCTAATATTGCCAACAACCTTTATACTGCATCATGAAACTATTCGACGTTTACCCACTCAACAATATCACCATTACCCGGGCTGCAGGCAGTCGCGTTTGGGATGATCAAGACACTGAGTACATGGATCTTTATGGCGGACATGCCGTCATCAGCATAGGTCATACCCATCCCCATTGGGTAAAAAGGATAGAATCCCAGTTGCATAAGATTGCCTTCTATTCCAACTCCATCAAAATACCACAACAGGAACAACTGGCTGAACTGCTTGGAAAGGTCAGCGGCAAAAATGATTTTGCCCTTTTCCTGTGCAATTCCGGCGCTGAAGCCAATGAGAATGCACTCAAACTGGCGTCCTTTCACACCGGAAGAAAAAAAATTATAGCTTTTAAAAAGGCTTTTCACGGCAGAACATCCCTGGCTGTGGCAGCAACAGACAATCCCAGTATTGTTGCGCCAGTAAACCAGACAGACAATATCGACTTCCTACCGTTCAACGATAAAGAAGCACTTGAAAACCATTTCAGTATCCATGGCAACGAGGTAGCAGCTGTCATCATTGAAGGTATCCAGGGCGTTGGCGGAATCAATGTTGCAGACGATGCTTTCCTGCAAGCCATCAGAAAGCAATGCGACCATTACGGTGCCGTTTACATAGCAGACAGTGTGCAATGCGGCTATGGCCGCACAGGAAAGTTTTTCAGTCATGATTTTGCAGGCGTTGACGCCGATATCTATACCATGGCAAAAGGAATGGGCAATGGCTTTCCCATTGGTGGGATAATTGTGAGTCCGAAAATACCCGCCAGACATTTCATGCTGGGCACTACATTCGGGGGTAACCACCTGGCCTGTGCAGCTGCGCTTGCTGTATTGGAAGTTATCGAAAAAGATAGGTTGATGGAGAATGCTGCATCTACCGGTCAATTTCTGATGTCGGAGTTGCAAGCCATCCCGGAAATCAGTGGTGTTCGTGGGCGCGGACTGATGATCGGCTTTGATGTGCCTGAAAACCTGAAAAACCTTAAAAAATCCCTGCTGAACGACTATAAGATTTTCACCGGAGAGGCCAAACCCAATGTAATCCGGTTGCTGCCCTCACTGGCGCTGACCATGGAAGATGCTTTCACATTCATTGCCTCCCTTAAAGCTGCGATTGCCAACTACCAACACTAGTTACATGAAACAATTCATTTCCGCACATGATGTTACCGATATTCCTGCACTGATCACCCAGGCACTTGCCTATAAAGCAAACCCCTGGAAAGATGAGACCCTCGGCAAACACAAGCGTTTGGGATGTCTTTTCCTGAACCCCAGCATGCGCACCAGGCTGAGCACCCAGGTAGCAGCGCAACAACTGGGTATGGAAACGGTCATCTTCAATGTTGGAAGTGAGGGCTGGGCCCTTGAATTTGAAGATGGCGCTATCATGAACGGTACAACCGTAGAACATGTGAAAGATGCTGCCCCAATTATGGGCAATTATTTTGATATACTGGCAATCAGGACATTCCCTGGACTCAAAGAAAGGGATGCTGATTACGGAGAACATATCATCAAACAGTTCATCCGGTATGCTGGTATCCCGGTACTGAGTTTAGAAAGCGCTACCCTTCACCCCTTACAAAGCCTTACAGACCTTATTACCATCCAGGAAAGCATAGCGCAAACAGCACTCCAAAAACCGGAGATACTGGCGCGGAAGCCCAAGATTGTACTGACATGGGCACCGCACGTAAAAGCCCTACCCCAATGCGTTGCCAACAGTTTTGCCCAATGGGTCAATGCATGGGGACAGGCAGATTTTGTCATCACACACCCTAAAGGGTATGAATTGGATACCCAATTTACAACGGGTGCACAGATAGAATATGACCAGGAAAAAGCGCTTGAAAATGCAGACTTTATTTATGTTAAAAACTGGAGTGCTTACCACCCATATGGAACCCTGCCACCCGCTGGGGGTGAATGGATGTTAACAAACGAAAAAATCAGGCATACATGTAACGCCAGGGTGATGCACTGCCTGCCTGTAAGAAGAAATATTGAACTGTCTGATGAAATACTTGATGGCCCAAATAGCCTGATTACTCAGGAGGCCTCTAACCGGGTATGGGCCGCACAGGCAGTTCTTTCAAGCATGCTTCAAAACAAATGAACGAAAACCTATATATCATTAAAGTCGGCGGCAACATCATAGACGATGCTGCCAGGCTGGAATCTTTTCTTTCTGCTTTCTCCCAAATCAGGGCCAAAAAGCTATTGGTACACGGTGGAGGCAAACTGGCAACAAAACTGGCTGCAGACCTTAATATCCCGCAGCAAATGGTGGAAGGCAGACGCATAACAGATGCTGCCACACTCAACATTGTGACCATGGTTTATGCAGGATTAGTTAACAAACAAATTGTTGCATCCCTGAATGCCAAAGGCACACCTGCAATCGGTATGACTGGTGCTGATGCAACATGTATCCTGGCTCACAAAAGGATACATCCAACCATTGATTATGGTTTTGTTGGGGATGTGGACAGTGTAAATGTGAAAATGCTCAGCACCCTGCTTGATCAGGAACTCAGTATAGTAATGGCGCCAATTACCCAGGATGCATCTGGACAATTACTCAACACAAATGCAGATACCATAGCGCAAGAGCTTGCAAAGGCACTTGCCCGGCATTACGCTACCACCCTTATCTATTCCTTTGAAAAGAAGGGAGTTTTGCGGGATATCAATGATGAAAACAGTGCCATACCTCTTATAACCCGCGAAACATTTGAACAGCTTAAGTCGGAAGATGCCATTTTTGCAGGCATGATTCCAAAACTGGAAAATGCCCTAAAAGCAGTTGAAGCGGGAGTAAATAAAGTAATAATCGGAGATGCAATGGACCTGCATGAATTGATAACAGGAAAGAACGGAACTGCCATATGCTGACATAGAAAAAACAAAACTCATGTCAACAGAAATATCTTCATTTCAACGTGCGCTGGGATTACTTGAAAATCTCATTGCCACGCCATCGTTTAGCCGGGAAGAAGCGGCTACTGCTTTAATAATTGAAAATCACCTGAAAAATGCTGGCATCAGTCCATACAGGCTAATGAATAACGTTTATGCATTTAACAAGCATTTCAATCCAGCATTACCCACTATCCTACTCAATTCCCATCATGACACAGTAAAACCTGTAAAGGGATATACCACTGATCCATTCACCCCAACGCTTGCCGATGGTAAACTCATCGGACTTGGCAGCAATGATGCCGGTGGACCACTTGTTGCCCTCATTGAAACATTCATCCACTTTTATCCCCAAACAGATCTCCCCGTCAATTTCATCCTGGCTGCAACAGCGGAGGAGGAGATATCCGGGAAAAACGGAATTGAACTGCTTTTGCAAGACAGTGTATTTCTGAGCAAACTGCATGGATCAGTCATCATGGGTGCCCTGGTTGGCGAGCCAACTAAAATGGAGATGGCCGTAGCTGAGAGAGGCTTATTGGTTATTGATGGAATAGCAACTGGAAAAGCGGGTCA
>JBDLTO010000020.1:0-6803 GCA_039805815.1 Bacteroidota bacterium
AATCGGTTTCCGGATTCGGACCGGTGAGCCCGAATGCAGGCATATCCAATCGGATGATGCGTTTACTGTCTTTTAATCTTACCACAAGACTATCCCAGGTGTGCAGACTGGATGAAGTGCCATGGATCAGTACCAGCGGCAGGCTGTCGTTTGGATTTCCCTCATCACGGTAATGCACTTGCATTCCCATCAGTGGCATGAATTGGGAATGGCTGTCGGCGTATTTTTTTTGAAGTTCATCAACCGGAATATCCCCCTGATATAAAAGGATGAGTGATGCCAAAACGGCAACGGGGACAACAAGGAATTTCACCATTTTTTTCATAAAAGTAAGGTTGTCAGTTTTTGAATGCATCCAAGGCAATAGAGGGTTTCCCATCATCACTCCAAGCTCCGAGTCCGTAACCCTGCCAACTTTTGTAAGCTTGTGGTTCCCAATAAAGCACACCCAGTCCCTTTTTACCTTGCAGGGCCCTGGTTTTGGAAATCAAGTCTGTAATGAATTGTTTGCATGCTTGTGGCTGGTCTGCCGGCATACCCACTTCCACTACCATCACCTCCTTGCCATACCGGTTGATCATGTCGTACATGTTGTAAATGCATTGGTCTGTCTTCGTTGCCCAGTCGCTTACGCTAGGGTATAGCGACGTACCTATAACATCCCAGGCGGCGCCATTGTTTTTGAGTCCATCGAATATCCACTTGAACAAGCCATTGTCGTACCCATTGGAAATGTGAACGATCACTCTCGATGTTGGAAAAACCTCTTTGGTGGCAGCATAGCCAGTTTTCACCAATGCCGCGAATTGTGCCATGTTTTTACTTGCACGTCCCTCTTCCCAAAGCATGCCGTCATTGGTTTCATTGCCAACTTGAACCCATTCGGGTGTGACATTGTTGTTTTTCAGTGCTTTTAACACAGACAAGGTGTGTTGCCGCAGGGAATCGTTGAGCGACTGAAAAGAAACATTCTTCCATTTTTCAGGTTTGTTTTGTTTTCCGGGATCGGCCCAGTAGTCTGAGTAATGGAAGTCAATAAGGATGCGCATGCCTTTTTTGCTGGCCCTGACTGCCTGTTTCACCACATCTTCCTGACCGCACCAGCCATTGGTTGGATTAACCCATACCCTGAAGCGGAGTGTATTCATGCCCAATCCCTTCAGGATATCGATGCAGTCCTGTTCTTGTCCCTTGCTGTTGTAAAATTTGATGCCTTTGGCTTCCATCTCACTCAACCAGCCTATGTCTGCACCTTTCGCGAAGCTGTCTTCCACAGGCGTATTTACATCAGGCGTTTGAGCTTTAGTGCAGGAAAGGAATAGCAAAAAGATAATCAATGTTTTGTTTCTGGCAGGCATTTTGTAAGGAATGATTGTTTTTTTAGGACCCCAAGATCAGGAATGAATAGCTATCGTAAGCGATTTATTCTTTCTGTTAATATCGTTTTATATTGTTCTTTAAATGCATCACTCATAAAACTACGGTCTATCATCTCCCGCCATTTAGGATAAGCTTTTGCCATTTTGTTAAATATGTTTTCCTGTTGTTTTTCTTCCACCTTCAATGTGTTCATTGCGGCAACAAAATCCAGCTTTTTTATTTTACGCTTACGTCCATTGAGGGTTAATGCCATTTCCTCCTCATCTGCAGGATTTACCAATGCGGTATTCAACAAATCATAAGCCGGTGATAAGGTCATACCTATCCCGGGCTGCTCCAGTAAGGAGAAATTCTTCAAATGCATATCTGCGTTTCCCGTAAGGAAAGAAAAGAGTACCAGTTCAAAAAAGTTCACAACATCCAATCCAGGCGTTGCTGAATGCTTCTGAATGGCTTTACCAATCTGCTCATAACTACTTTGGTATTTGTCTTCGGTAAGTCGTTCGGTCAGTTGGCACATGTCTTCCATGGCCAATTTCCCTTTTTTAGTCCGGTCCATCCGCCTGGTTATGTAAGCCAGGTTGCCAGATCGCATTCGAATCAAACTGTGCGGAGCTGTTTTTATCCTTGCTAATTGTGCCAGATGCATGGTAGCATCTTCCACTTCAGGCAATTCCGGATACATTGCAGCAGGTGGTTTCAAAATATACCCGCCCCATAAGCCTACAATGGTGAATATTCGTTCTGTGCCTTCTTTGTTGTTGCCAGTGATGTGCAACGATAGTTTGGCCTGAACACCAGTTACAGCTGTTTGGCTTTGTATAACCTCTTTGGCCAATGGCTCCAGGTCTTCTTCTGAGTAGGGCAATGCAGGCGAAGTGAGCTGTCCGAATATTTTCTTTGAGCAGGATGTATGAAAATCATGCTCGTTTGCTGCCAAGGGCTGATAACAAAACAGACAGTTACTCATGGCGTATCCTCCTCTTTTACTTCCTCAACGCTCACTATACCTATGCAATCTTTGCAACAGGCAAGCAATAAACCCATCCGATCTCTGGGATTCAGTTTCCAGTTCTTTTCAGCTATATCCAATAGCCAGCCTTCTGGTATCAGTCCATCAAAAAAGGGAAATAAGACGTTGGAGTTGAAAGCAGCTTCTTGTATTGGTAAAGTTAAACTCACCGGGCGCACATTAGGTTGTGCTGCATATGTTTGATTATAAACAAAATGATATCCTTCTTCATCTTGTGTAAGCCATCCGGCTAGTTGATCTTCTATTTTTATGACTGCTTTACGCAATTGCGAACTTTGAATAAGTTAATCTGTAATGCGGATTTGTTCCTCTTTCACTCATTCCTGATTGCTGATTTTACTACCCCTACCTCGTAGCCGAAAAGTTGCAGCACCTGATTTACCTTATCCAACCGCAAGGTTTCCTTCCCTTGTTCAAGTTCACGGATGAAACGTAAGCCTACACCGGCTTTTTCAGCCAGCTCGGGCTGAGTGAGTTTCACTGACTTCCTTTTTATCTTGACAAAATCTGCAAGGTTCATTTTGTACCCTTTAGGGTGTAAACATTGTAAAGCTATGCCAAGTTACACCTTTTAGGGTATATATTTATTAAAATTGTTTTATTGATACCCTTTCGGGTGTAAAAAATCATGCCGGCTTCCCCTTGATAACGGTCCTGCTGACGCGGATATCTTCATCAAAAATCACAATATCTGCATCCATTCCCGGAGAGAGTGTGCCAATCCTGTCATCCACCTTCATAATCCTGGCGGGTGAATGGGTGAACATGCGAATGGCATCCACCAAGGGCACTTCGGCTTCTTCCACCATCACCCTCACGAGCCGGTCTGCGGTGGCCACACTGCCGGCAAAGGAAGACCTGTCGGGTATTTTGGCCACACCATCTTCTATGATCACGGGCAGTCCGTTTACCCTGCTGCCTAAGATGCTTTCGCCTTCCGGCATGCCAGCTCCACGCATGGCATCGGTGATGAGGGCGATATGCTCCGGACCTTTAATCTTGTAAATCAGTTTGAGGAGGGGAGCTGGCAGATGTACGCCATCGGCGATGATTTCCACGTCGAGTTCATCATGGAGGTAACCGGCTTCAATTACACCTGCGTAGCGAAAAGCATTCTTCCGGGTTACGCCAGACATGGCCGAATAGAAATGGGTAAGCAGCGTATAACCATTTTCGAAGGCTTCCAGCGCTTCTTCATAAATGGCATCGGTATGCGCCATGGAAGGCAGGATGCCCCTTTCACAGAGCACCTTACCGAATGCAATGGCTCCATTCCGCTCTGGTGCGGCACTCCAGCGTTTGATGGATTTGCTATGGCTGAGGATTTCGAGGTATTCATCAGGATCGGGATCCCTGATGTAGCGTGGATCTTGCGCTCCCCGTTGGTTCATGGAAAAATAGGGGCCCTCCAGGTGCAGTCCGATGAATTGGGCACCAAACTTATTTTTAGCATGTGCCTGTTCATACACATCGAGTGTATGGAGGATACCTTGCCTGTCGGCTGTCAGTGTAGTAGGCATCATGGAGGTGGTGCCGTGTGCGGCATGCATTTCCGCCACTTTCAAAAACGCCTCTTCAGTTCCGTCCATGAAATCATGGTCGCCTCCACCATGAACATGAATGTCTATAAAGCCGGGGGCAATATATTGTCCTTGAGCATCGATGACCCTGGCATCCGGAAATTCCGCATCACCTGCAGTTACGGCTACAATCTTTCCGTCTTCTACCAATAAGCTGCCATCAGGGATGATGCTGTCGCGGAGAATAATTTTTCCGTTGGTGATCTTAATCCTGTTCATTTCCATCGCCTAATTTGATGTCCGTATACCGCATAGAAAACCAGGTAAATATAACAGGGAATGAGCACCCAATATGCCTGCCGCACATCCCAGCTGTCTGCCAGGTAGCCATAAATCAGGGGCATGATGGCATTGCCGCAAAGTCCCATGATCATGATGGATGCTCCCAGCTTGGTGAACTTACCCAGTCCATCCAATGCCAATGGCCAGATGCCTGCCCAAACGAGCGAATTGGCGAGACCGAGTGCCACAATAAACCAGGTGGAGATGTCTGTCTGGTGTCCCAGCAGGCTTATATTACCTTTGGCAAAAATGATCAGCAGGGTGAAAATGAGTCCAAGTGCTGTACAAATGCGCAGTGCATTCACCTGCCTGATGAACCGAGGTATGGCGATGATGCCGATGATGTAGCCGCAGATGGTGGCAGCCAGGGTGTAGGATGGAAAGACTTTCGCTTCCATCAAAGGCATATCCATCGAGGTGGCATAGCCGATGACGGTATCAATGGATACAACCTGTGTACCCACATGCAGGAAAATGGCTATGGCTCCTAGGATGAGGTGGGGGAAATCAAAAATGCTTTTTTTGCCGGCGTTGGCAGTAGCCAATGCTTCTGATTCTTCTTCCGTATTGATTTCGGGTAAAGGGGAGAAGCGGACAAGCAAACCGAGTACAAACAATAATGAACCTACTGCTATGTACGGAACAATGACCCTGCCAACCAGCTCATCGAGTGCGGCATCTTTCGCTGAGGCGGTCATGGTGCCTAGCTTAGCAAACAAGTCGGTATCAGTGGCTTTGAGGATGACTGCCGCAAAGATCAGTGGGGCCAATATACCAGCACCTTTGTTGCAAATGCCCATGATGCTTATCCGTTGTGCGGCACTTTCCTGTGGACCCAATACAGTGATATAAGGATTGGCGGCTGTCTGCAGAATCGCCAGTCCTGCACCAATGGTAAACAATCCTATCAGAAAGATTTCGTAAGTCCTGGTCATAGCGGCAGGCACAAAAATGAAGGCACCAACAGACATCGTCCAGAACCCAATCATCATACCTCTTTTGAATCCCTGTTTCTTCAGTAAAAATGATGCTGGTACAGACATCACAAAATAGGAGATGTAAAAGGCGAAGGTCACCAAGTACGATTTAAAATGGGTGAGCTCGCAGGCAATCTTGAAATAGGGGATGAGGATGGCATTCACCCAGGAAACGAATCCAAAGATGAAAAACAGCATGCCGATGATGCCTATGGAAATATTGGTGGCCCTTTTCGAAAGGCTTGAAGCACTTACAGCAGCTGTTCCCATGGTTTATGTTATTTTACGATTTGCTGTCTTGTTATTTATCTTTTGATTTAACTTTTACTGAATCCCCTCCAACCTTCGGTTGGCAAGCCTGGACAGGTTTACCTGCCGAAGGTAGGTGGATGGCTTCGCGAAGCGGATGCTTGCCTACCGGTAGGTAGGACTGGGTGGTGGACTTTTTAAGTTGTCAATCTGTCAGCAAGGAAGCAGCTGCCTTGTCGAGGTAAATACTACAGCTTCCGTGTTGCTGCAGGATGCTGGCTGGATACAGGTTGCTGACCGGATTTTCAAGACAGTCTTTTACAGCCTGTGCCTTGCGGGTATCCGGAACGGTGCAGATGATGTGTGCTGACTGCATAATCTGGTGCACAGACATGCTGATGGCCTGTTTCGGCACATCATCCAAGCTGTTGAACCAACCTTCTCCATATTGCTGGCGCCTGCAGGCTTCATCCAACTGAACAACAATATAGGGTGAGGTGGTCTCAAAATCGGCGGGTGGATCATTGAAGGCGAGGTGTCCATTTTCGCCAATTCCACAAAGACAAACATCAATGGGATGCTGAAGGATCAATGCACCCAGTCTGGCGCATTCCGAAACAGGATTGGCTTCTCCATCGATCAGGTTAGTTGTTTTCAGCTGAGGAACATGATTGATGAATCTTTCTATCAGGTATTTTCTGAAACTGGCCTGATGCGAAATCGGCAAACCGATGTATTCATCCAAATGAAACATGTTTACACAATTCCAGTCAATTTCCTTATCTGCCAACAATTGTTGCAGGGTTTCGAACTGACTGGTTCCTGTAGCCAGAATGACATTAGCGATGCCACGCTGCGTGATGGCTTCCTTGATTTTAAGAGCTGCTTCTTTTCCAGATGCTTCTCCAATTGCGCGAGCATCTTCAAGTGTGGTATAGTGTAGGGTTGACATCAGATTTTGAGGAATATTTTTTTGTTATAGAGAAAACGGAGAAAAATCCATTTCAGGAAGACGGTTGTAATTGCCAGTGCAACGGCATTGTATGGATCACCAATAATGTCGCCAACCCATTGAAACACCCCTTTGTTGGCATACGACCAGCTGATGACTTTGCCAGACATATAAATCAGGATGGAGTTCATGCCAATGACCTTGAAAAAGAACGCCCATCGCTGGTAGCCCTTTACGTCTATGATCCAATAAAACAGAGACATCAGCAAGAGGCTGAAACCTACTGTTTGCATCACAAAGGAACTCGACCAGAGATTTTTGTTGATGGGGAAAGCGAGGTTCCATATTTG
>JBDLTO010000021.1:0-7254 GCA_039805815.1 Bacteroidota bacterium
AAAGCGGCGTAGGGTGTGTGGTTTACGAGGAAAAACTGCCTATTTCAGAAGAGACAAGAAAGGCTGCCTATAAGTTTGAAATCGACCCAACAGCATGTGCACTCAGCGGTGGGGAAGATTATGAATTGTTATTTACCATCAGGCAAGAGGATTATGAAAAGTTAACACTGAATGAACAAATCAGCGTAATAGGCTACATCACCGAAGCCGAAGCGGGTTCAAAGTTCCAAACAAAGGGCGGCAACACACACAACATTACTGCCCAAGGCTGGAATGCATTCAAGAAATAGACACTTGATAAATTACACAGCATTCCCCTCCAGCCCGGCTGGCAAGCCTGGCCAGGTTTACCTACCTTCGGTAGGAGAGTGCTCTCCCGATAGCTATCGTGACAGAGCGTAGCGATCCGGAATCCGGGGTGGTGGGTTTTAGTTTAAAAAATTTGAAAATCATCAGCATCGCGCCAGAAGGGTAGCTTTTCCCTTACCTGATCCAACCTTTCTTTTTCCAGGGTAATGGTATGCACCTCTTCTATACAAGTTTGCCTGTATAAAACTTCTCCCAGTGGGTCTGCAATGGTTGTGTCTCCACTGTATTCCAGTCCGAAGCCATCCGTTCCTACACGGTTCACACCAATCACATAACACTGGTTTTCTATAGCCCTGGCCTGCAGCAGGGTTTTCCAGGCATGGCTTCGCTTGGCAGGCCAATTGGCCACATTGAGCAGCACATCATACTCCGTGGCGGGCTCTTCCGCTTCCGCGTGCACCTGCTGTCTGGCCCAGACCGGAAAACGGAGGTCATAACAAATCTGCACATGTATGCGCCAGCCTCCAACAGAGGTAATCAGCCGTTTTGATCCGGCAGCATAATGTTTATCTTCTCCAGCAAGAGTAAAACAATGGCGTTTATCATAGTAGCCAGCGTGACCGTTGGGCAACATCCACACCAGCCTGTTGTGATAAAGTCCATTTTCTTCAATGATCACACTACCTGTAAGAATAGCTCCTTTGAGTTTAGACAACCTGCGCATCCATTCCACGGTTTCTCCATCCATGGTTTCAGCAAAACGTTCTGGTTGCATGCTAAAACCCGTTGAAAACATTTCCGGCAAAACTATCAGGTGTGTTTTTTCAGCAATTTGCCTGATTTTAGATTCAAGCATACGCAAGTTTGCATCCTTATCTTCCCAGAAGAGTTCAGTCTGAATCGTTGTTATCGTTAGTTTGTCCATCAATAAATTTTTTCATAATCCTTGAGATCCAATCGTTTTCATAGCCCCTTCCCAAAAGGTACTGACGGGTTTTGGCCTGTTTTGTATAAAAGGTGTCTCCTGGAGATTTAAGGCTGTTCCATTTCTTTTCTACCAGCTTTGTTAGTGTTTTTTCATAGTCTGCCGGATCAATCTCTTCCCGGAGTGCAACCCTGATGCTGTAATCAGAAATCATCCGCATCTTGAGCTCCATCTCTATCTTTTTCCTTCCCCAACCCTTCATCCTGAATTTTCCTCCGGCAAAAGACCTGGCAAATCGTTCTTCATTGAGGAATCCCTCTTCTATCAGTTTAGACAACAACTCACCAGCCTGAGTCCAGCTGATACCATATCCGCCTAATTTTCTTTTTACTTCCAGGTGTGTTCGCTCCTGGAATGCACAAAAATGCCTGATTTTAACGTACGCCTGCTCTGGGGTCAAAACCCTTCTTTGTCTGATCTCGTCATCCATCAAAGGCAAATTAAAGATAATGTGATCGCCACAACGCCGTTTTTAACATATTTAAATTGTTTTTTCCTCAAAATGTCAAAAAATCAGATGAAAACCTATCACGCCGATGGGTTATATTTGCCAATATACAAATCGGAAAGCAAATGAAATTCATCGTCTCATCATCCGCATTACTGAAGCAGTTACAACAGATTAATGGTGTAATCGGATCAAATAACGTATTGCCAATTCTTGAAGATTTTCTTTTTGAAATAGACAACAACAAGCTAACGGTGGTTGCAACCGACCTTGAGACGGTTATGAAGATCCACTTGGATATTGAAGCGAAGGACAATGGTAGGGTATGTATTCCGGCAAAAATTCTGATGGATTCCCTGAAAAACCTGCCAAACCAACCTCTTACTTTCGATATTGACAAGAACTTCGGTATTGAAATTACAAGCGATAATGGTAAGTATAAGGTGATGGGAGAGAATCCGGATAACTTCCCGAAAGAACCTCCTGCTGATGATACTTCGGCTTTTACCATGACAAGCCACCAGCTGCTTACTGCCATCAACAAATCCATTTTTGCTGTAAGCAATGACGATCTTCGTCCGGCTATGACGGGCGTTTTCTTCGAGCTGGAGAAAACCGGACTTACCGTTGTGGCAACGGATGCACACAGGTTGGTGCGTTACAGACTTAAGGAAGTAAATTGTCCGAAAACCGACAACTTCATCGTTCCCAAAAAACCATTGAACCTGCTGAAATCTTCTCTGCCTGATAATGAAGATGAGATTTCTGTTTCTTACAACAGCAACCACATGTTCGTTACACATGGCACGGTAGAATTATCATGCCGACTTCTGGATGCGCGTTTCCCTGATTACAAGGTTGTTATCCCTGCCGAAAACCCATACAGAATGACCATAGGCCGTCAGGATTTCCAGTCTGCCCTGCGTCGTGTGAGTATTTTCAGTAACAAGAGCACCAACCTGGTTACCCTCAATATTTCCGGAAGCTCACTGCACCTGATGGCCCAGGATGTTGATTTCAGCTTTGAAGGAAACGAAAGAATGTCTTGCCAGTACGATGGTGAAGACATCGTGATTTCGTTCAATGCTCGCTTCCTGATTGAAATGCTGGGCAGCACCTCAAGCGATGAAGTTCGTCTTGAACTTTCTACACCAACCAAGGCCGGTCTGATCAAGCCCGTTGAACAGGATGAAAATGAAGACCTGTTGATGCTGGCAATGCCACTCATGTCAAATTAAACAACATTATATGGATACGTTAATTTCGTATTTCAGCGATCTCGAAAAAAGACCCCTCGAAAGAGCGGGTTTTTTTATAGCAGGTATGGTTTTGCTCTGGCTTGTGGAGAATGCCATCCCACTGGTGCATACGCATTACAAGAAAACCAAAGGTCGGCATGCTGCCACAAATATTGGCTTTACTGCTATTCATTTTATAATCCATACCCTGATTGCAGGTGGAATAGTATTGATTGCAGGATGGACGAAGTCAAACAACTTCGGACTGATTTACTGGGTAGGTGGCGGAAATTGGATGGTCATCATACTCGCATTTCTAGTGCTTGATTTTTTTGCAGGCTGGCTTTGTCATTTTGTTGAACACCAAGTACCCCTTTTTTGGCGTTTTCACCTGATTCACCATGCAGATAATAACGTGGATGTAACAACGGGTCTGCGTCACCATCCGCTGGAATCTGTATGGAGGGGCGTGTTTTTCTACCTGGGTGTTTTATTTTCCGGTGCACCCATGTTTGCTGTGCTCATGTACCAGACATTCCTGGTTTTCATCACCGGATTTACGCATGCCAATATCAGCCTCCCCAGTTGGTTAGATCGTGCACTCAGCTTTATCCTGGTATCACCGAATATGCACAAGGTGCATCACCACTGGAAACAGCCTTATACAGACAGCAACTATGGTGCTGTTTTCTCGATATGGGACAGGCTGCTGGGAACATTTATGAAATTGAATCCGAGCGAACTTCGTTACGGACTTGACCAGTATTATCCCAATGAAAAGGATGAGGATTTTCTGACGCTGATGAAAAGGCCCTTTCAAAAATTGAAATGATTGTGAAAACCATTGCAGTTATCCCTGCCAGGTATGCAGCTAGCCGCTTTCCGGGTAAACTCATGCACAAGATAGGTGATCAGACCATTATCAGCATGGTTTACAACAATGCGCTTGCAACCGGCCTTTTCGATGCAGTTTGGGTGGTTACGGACAGCGATGAAATTGAAAACGAGATTAAAGGATTTGGCGGTCTTGTTAAGCGTAGCCAGAAAGAACACCAAAGCGGAAGCGACCGTATCGCAGAAGCCATTGCTGATATGGATGTTGAAGTTGTGATCAACATCCAGGGAGATGAACCTTTTATTGATGCAAATCCGCTTTACAGCTTGATTGATTGCTTTAGAGATACAACCGTAAAAGTTGCCTCACTGATGAAACGTTTTGGAGATGGCGACGAACCGGAAAACCCCAATCAGGTGAAGGTGGTTTGCAACAAATTCGGCGATGCCCTTTATTTCAGCCGTTCGCCGATTCCATTCAGGCGTAATAAGACTTCACCTCTTCCTTATTTTAAACATATTGGCGTTTATGGCTTCAGAAAAGAAGTCCTGATGTCTTTTACACAATGGCCAGTTGGTGAACTTGAACAAACGGAAATGCTCGAACAACTGCGCTACCTTGAAAACGGAGTGAGCATTCGGATGATTGAAACAGAAAGCAGCAGTATTGGAATTGATACGCCCGATGATCTTTTAAAAGCGAGGGCTTTTTATGCCGGTAAAAAACGGTGATTATTTCCGCTTGTAAATGGGAACAGTACTACAGGGCTCTCCATACATCAAGGATTTTACCACCGGTAGAAGGTGTGAAGCAAAAGCCTCATAAACATAGGGTTGAATTTCTTTTTCGCCACACCCCTTGATGATAACACGTTTATCTGCAAATGCTTGCCGGTCTATGTTGCGAATACGCTCAAGAAAATCGCTTTTTATGGCTTCCCCTACCGATCCCACAGTTATCTTCCCCGCTATACCCATCAATTTTGAGGAAACAATCATATATGCCCATAAAGGAATAATGGCTTCAGAGGAACAAAAGACTGCAACATGTGCATCCTGATACTGAGACCAATTGTGCTGTTCTATTGACTCCCTGAAGTCTTTCTCACGTAACAGCATCTCCCTGAACAGAAAGTCTTTTAAATCAAATGTGAGAGGTTCCTTTACCGGATAATATTTTTCCGGATCAAGTGTAATCAAACCGCTTTCTGCAACCTTATTTCTTATCTCTTCCATCTTACAAAGTTAGCAAAAATGCTTCAGCCACCCTTTTGAGGTGGCTGAGCTGTTGTTTTCTCATGAGCAGTCTATTCTTAGTATCCGGCTTCCCTTCTTTTGTCAACTATTTTTGTTGATTTACGAAGAGACTCCATGGTGCTGTAACCAGCGTATTGTTTTATTTGAGCCTCCATAGCTTTCTTTTGACCGTTCAAATCTACAGCAGCTGAAGGAAGTGCACCAACCTGATCAACACGGATGAAATAGACACCGTTTTGTCCGTCAATAGCACCTGAAGTATTAGACAAGTTCTTTTTATTAAACGCTGCACCGATAACCTTTGTTTCTGTACCTAAATTTTGAACAAATGGATCAGAGAACCTGAGTGTGTCAATTTTACCTGAAATACCGCCTAAAAGCGATGCCAGCTTGTCGAGGTTTTTCTCCGAACCGGCTTTTGCAGCAAGCTGTTCCGCTTTCTTCTTATTTCTAAGGGTTGGCTCTACCAATACACGGGCAACGGTAGCAGGTTGAACACCTTCATTTATTTCATTGGAAACTATGGCCACAACATACTGATCTTTGAGATCAAAGGGTTCGGAAACAGTACCCGGTTTATTCTCGAATATCCATTTAACAAGTGAACGCGACTGGAGATTTCCTGCTGAATAGTCCATTTCTTTGATATTATCAGCGGTATTTCTGTTAAGCTTCATTTTAGAAGCGGCCTCATCAAATGTTTTCATGTCTTTTGCCTGGGATGCAAATTGTGTTGCTGCTGTTGAAGCAGTAACATCTGTTGTTTCACTTGGAACAATAGATTTGGAAAGGTAGGCGACCTTGAAGCCTTCTTCAAAATTCCGCTGATTCAACACCTCAATAATGTGATATCCAAAGGCAGTTTTAACAACTTCTCTTGAGCCAGTTGGTTTATTGAAGATGAAATTTGCAAATTCAGGATCAAGGTTCATATCAAGTGAAGAGAAGTTATATTCACCACCGTTTGACTTGCTACCCTGATCGTCACTGTACGCCAATGCAAGGGTTCCAAAATCACCACCTGTTTTCAAAACTGTGTAGATACTGTCAATTGTTTTCTTAGCAGCACTGTCTGTTCTCCGCATCTGACCAGTTTGCGGATCTGTTATGCCAACCAGGATATGTCTGCATTTAACTGAATCTGGTAACGTTTTTCTGTCCAGTTTTTTGGCAAGAACAAATGCTCCACCATCGAGATATGGACCAAAAACCTGTCCTACGGGCATGGCTACGATTTCATCTTTTGCAGACATCTGCATTTTAGAACGGAGCACAAAGCCATCAAAATAAGGAAGCTGCGTATTATTCCTTGTTACAAAGGCTTTGGCATCTGTGGCTTCCTGAAATGCCGACTTCAGGTTAACCAATTGGTTTACTACAGCTTGTGAATCCGCCACAGTTGGATTGGCGTCAAAAGAAACATATGTTATGCTTTTGATATGATCTTGCTTAAACTCATCCTTGTGAGCTTTTACATAATCATTGATTTCTGAATCAGTAACCTTGATGGTTCTGTCTGCCACTGTTGTATAAGGTACCCCAACATAACTTACTGTTGCAAAAGAGGCATTGTCTGCATTCATTTTCTCCAACATCCACTTGGGTACATATGATCCCTGCGTGAACAGAGATGTGTATTTTTGGGTAAGCAGGTTTATTTGTATTGGATTAATCAATTGTGCAGTAATATTGGCAGCATCTTCCGCCTTTGCACTTTTTTTTATGTTATTAAACCAGTTTTTTGCTGCATTGATATCATATCCACCGGTTTTGGGATCAGTAAACAGTTGTCTGAATTCCTGTGGTGCTTCTTCAGAAAACAAAACAGCTCCCATTTCCTTTGGAGTTACAGTAAGTCCAAGTTTAGCAGCCTCTGATTGAATGATCTCCTCCTGAATGTATCCGTTCCATACGTTTTCAATGATGCTTTGAGTCATCATTTCGTTGGTTTGCATTCCCTGAGACCTGTAATTTTGTTCCACCAGGTTTACCTTGTTGTTGAATTCAATGATATCTACTTTCTTCCCATTGATTGTTCCTGCAGAAGTTGATTGCCCATCAAACATATTTCCGCTTTTTCCAATAAAGGCATCCTGAACGAGGAAACCAATAAGGCTTATTGCGATCATCGTGGTCAGTAAAACTGCAGCTTTGTCCCTGATTTGTTGAATAATTGACATATC
>JBDLTO010000022.1:0-13900 GCA_039805815.1 Bacteroidota bacterium
TGAATTTTCTGTGCCTGCTGATTGATTAATACAACCTCATCATAGATTTCATCAAAAGTTAGGTTACGTTGTCTTTCGAGAAAGCCAGTTGCACAAAATTTACAACTCAAGCTGCATCCAATCTGTGACGACACACATGCAGTGAGCCTTTCTTCTGTTGGGATCAGCACACCCTCTATTTTGTGACCGTCGTGGGTTTTGAAACGCGACTTAACTGTTCCATCTTCGCTGTATTGGGTAGTATTTACACTCAGCGAGGGAAAACTGAACTTTTCATCCAGCTTAGTCCTGAGTTCTTTGGAGAGGTTCGACATTGACTGGAAATCAAATGCATGCTTCTGCCACAACCATTCCCATATTTGCTGAAGTCTAAACTTCTTTTCTCCTATTGATTCGAGATATTCACCGATTTCCTGTTTGGTAAAACTGCGGATATTCGGTTTGCTTAACGTTGACATGCTGTAAAGATAGTGAATAGTGTTTAGTGTATAGCAAATAACGGTTGTGGGGTCTCGGTTGTGGGTTGTGGGTTGTCGGTTATCGGTTGTGGGTTGTGGGTTGTCGGTTATCGGTTGTGGGGTCTCGGTTGTGGGTTGTTGGTTGTTGGTTGTTGGTTGTTGGATGTAACTTGTCACTCGTCACTCGTCACTTGTCTGTTGTCACTTTTCCCTCATCCCCTATCCTTTCCCCCTGGCAAGTTTCCCTTTCCCAAACCTGTTTTTGACACCATCAATGGCTGCATAAAGATTTGCTTTTTTAACCCTGTTCTCAAAAATATCTGTTTGAACAGAGGCCGCAGTGAGGTCGCTGAAACGAACCCCTATCAGCCTCACCTGCTGTTTGCCATCATAAAGCTGACGGAACAGATCTCTAACTATCCTGATAATCTCATCATCATAAGAAGTTGATTTGATGGCAACCTGTTTTGTGTGGGTTGAGAAATCAGGATACCTGATTTTTACAGCAACACACCGGGTCATTTTCTGGTCTTCTCGCAACTCAAAACCCAGCTTTTCCGTCATGCGAAGCAATTCTGCCTGCAGATAATCCTGATCAGCTGTATTTTCAAAAAAAGTATGTTCCGTTGAAATGGACTTTGACTCATGTGTGGTGTGGATAGTTCCTGTATATGTCCCTTTTGCCTTCTGTGCCAGCATTTCCCCATATTTCCCGAAGTGTTTTTCAAGTAACTGAACGGGGAAAGCGGCGAGATCACTGATTTTGATGATTCCCAATGCATTGAGGTTTTTCAACATATGCTCACCTACTCCAGGAATTTCACCAACCGGGAGCGGTCCCAAGAACTCCTCTTCACATCCAGGCAGAACCTGCAGGTACCCGTTAGGTTTGGCTGCATTGGTAGCCATTTTTGCCACCATTTTACCGGAAGCCAATCCAAATGAAATCGGCAATCCAGTTGTTTCCATGATTTCCTGCCTCAGGTTGATCGTCCATTGCAGTGGCTCAAAAAAACGATCCATCCCAGTGAGGTCAATGTAAAATTCATCAATTGAAGCTTTCTCAAAAACAGGTGCCTTCGCTGCGATGATATCGGTAACCCACTGGGAATATTTACTGTACTGTCCACGTGTTCCTTTCATAACAATGGCATGCGGACAAAGTGATGTTGCCCTTGCCATAGGCATAGCAGAACGGACACCAAATTTACGGGCCTCGTAACTGCATGTGCTGACCACTCCCCGCTCCCGGGACCCACCCAATATCAGGGCTTTTCCAACCAGGGAAGGATCCAGTATTCTTTCAACGGATACGAAGAAAGCGTCCAGATCAAAATGTGCAATATAGGATTGTTGCGGTTTCACGGGAGGGAATTACCCTCAATTTAAATAAATATCCAACAGTCCGTCTGGCAAAATCAGAAAAATTTTTTCTTTCCTGTGATCAATTCCCTCAAGCGTGCTCTCATTGACTGGAGCCAATACTTCCTTACCGTCTATTTCCAGCCTAAGGAGAATCTGAAGGGGTTGCTCAATAACCTCCAACACTTTACCCAAAGCCTTCTTCCCGTCAAACACAGTAAAACCAAGTAACGAAATTGGTGCGGAAGCTGATGCAGTCTTTTTAACATCAGTTTCCCTAAGCCAGACTTTCTTTTTGACAAACCTTTTGGCTTTTTCAGGTGCATCAACACCTTCAAAGGAAACAAGC
Organism: Bacteroidota bacterium; assembly: GCA_039805815.1. Taxonomy (GTDB): domain Bacteria; phylum Bacteroidota; class Bacteroidia; order Chitinophagales; family Chitinophagaceae; genus Pollutibacter. Next base: position 2,170 of record JBDLTO010000022.1, read on the forward strand.
CATTCATTATCAGACTTACGTCTTATGCCTGATACAAAATAAGGTAAAAACTTACCCTCCAGCTCTTCAATAAAAAGTGCTGTAATACCTTCCAGACTTGACTCTTCACCCAGGTGATGCTCAAGCACAAGCTCACCTTTTATCCCAAAAGTTGCTGCAAGCTTTCCAATACTGAGAAAATTATCCATAGTACAAAAAAGCCCCGTTAGAAACGAGGCTTTATAAAATATTGCAATTGTTTTATTCTGCGGAACCTTGCTGACCTTCAGCTGGAGCACCATTGTGCGGACGCCTCTGCGGCATACCACGACGCCTTTCACGACGCTCACGGGCAGCTGCTTCCTGACGAGCCTTGAATTTTGCTTCCTGCTCTTGGTGCCAAACTTCAAATTTAGCCATTGCAGTTGCATCATCAAACAAACCGAGCGTTACACCGCGAAGCAGATGCTTGAGGTAAAGTACACCCTTGGTTGAGAGTATTTTACGAACCGTGTCGGTTGGTTGAGCACCGTTGTTAAGCCACTCAAGGGACTTTTGACGATCAATTAATACAGTAGCAGGGTGTGTGAGGGGATTGTAAGTACCAATTTTCTGGATGAACTTACCATCACGCGGAGCACGAGCATCAGCTACGACAATGAAATAAAATGGACGCTTCTTGCTTCCATGACGTTGGAGTCGGATTTTGACAGCCATAAAAAATTAAAATTTTTAGTGGGTTGTTAAGAAATGATTTTTACTATAACGGACTGCAAAGGTAAATATTATCAATAATATAAACAAATGATTTAGCGCCTGCCACCCATTCGCGGCATTGCAGGCATGTTTGCCATACCTTTCATCATTTGTTTCATTTGTTCAAATTGTTTGAAAAATTGATTCACTTCATTCATATCCCTGCCGCAACCTGAAGCGATGCGCTTTTTGCGAGACATGTCAATGACATCAGGATTAGCCCTTTCGAAGGGAGTCATTGAGCTGATGATGGATTCAACACCTTTGAAAGCATCATCACTGATATCGATATCTTTCATGGCTTTACCCATTCCTGGAATCATACCCATCAGGTCTTTCAGGTTACCCATTTTCTTTATTTGCTGAAGCTGGTCGTGAAAGTCTTGGAAATCAAACTGATTTTTCCTGATCTTTTTTTCCAGTTTCTTCGCCTGTTCTTCGTCAAACTGAGCCTGGGCACGCTCTACGAGGGAAGTGATGTCGCCCATTCCCAGGATACGTTGTGCCATCCTTTCTGGATAGAAGACATCCAGGGCTTCCATCTTTTCGCCATTGCTGACAAACTTGATGGGTTTTTGTACAGTGTACTTGATGGACAGTGCAGCACCACCTCTGGTATCACCATCCAACTTGGTAAGCACAACACCTGTAAAATCAAGGCGTTCATTGAATGAGCGAGCTGTATTCACTGCATCCTGTCCGGTCATGGAATCCACAACAAAAAGGATTTCCTGGGGTTTGAGTGCTGTTTTCAACCCTGCAACCTCATTCATGAGCACTTCATCAATGGCCAAACGACCAGCAGTATCCACGATGAGCACATTTTTATTGGTGGCCTTGGCTTGCTTCAATGCATTTTCGGCAATCTGGCGGGGATCTTTGTTATCCGGTTCAGCATAAACATCCACCCCTATCTGTGACCCAAGAACTTTGAGCTGGTCAATCGCAGCGGGCCTGTATACGTCGCCTGCTACCAAAAGAGGCGATTTCCCTTTAGATTTGAGGTAGTTTGCCAGCTTACCGCTGAAAGTGGTTTTACCTGAACCTTGGAGACCTGCAATCAAAATAATTGCAGGATTACCGGCAGCATTAAGTTCTGTGGCGGCTCCACCCATGAGTGAGGTGAGTTCATCCTGAACAATTTTAACCATTTGCTGACCCGGACTTACTGCTGTCAAAACTTTTTGTCCAACAGCCTTGTCGCGCACTTTGTCCGTAAACTCCTTTGCTATTTTGAAGTTAACGTCGGCATCCAGCAATGCTTTGCGGATGTCCTTAACGGTATTGGCAATATTCAGGTCTGTAATTCGTCCTTCGCCCTTAATCTGCTTAAAGGCTGATGCTATCCGCTCACTGAGGTTTTCAAACATAAAAAAAACTTTGCTTGGGGAAGCAAAGTTAGTGATTAATTTAACTAAAGGAAGGTTCTCAGCCGCATTGAGTTGGTATGCTGCCTCAATGTTTCCAATGCTTTGTCTCGGATTTGCCTTACACGTTCCCTGGTCAGGTTAAATTCGGCTCCAATATCTTCCATACCCATGGGAGTGTCTCTTCCTATGCCGTATAGATAACGCAATACTTTTTGCTGTTTTTCCGGCAAGCTATTCAGAGCGAGTTCAATCTCATAAAGCATGGACTCTTTGTTGCTCTCATTATCTGTAGGTTCTGCATTCTTATTTTCCATGATGTCAATCATGCTGCCATCACCGTCTTCATCCAAAGGAGAATCAATACTCACATGTCTGTTAGACAAACTCATTGTAGCTGAAATATCATCCAGTTCTATATCGAGAAACGCTGACAATTCTTCTGCTGTTGGATCACGCTCAAACTCCTGTTCCAGTTGCTGTGTTGCCTGTGCAACTTTGTTCCTGATGCCCACTTTGTTCATGGGAACTTTTACTATCCTGGACTGCTCTGCGAGGGCCTGAATGATACTTTGCCTAATCCACCAAACTGCATAAGAGATAAACCTGAAACCCTTTGTTTCATCAAACCTACCGGCTGCCCGGATTAGTCCCATATTACCCTCATTGATAAGATCAGAAAGCGACATGCCCTGATGCTGGTATTGTTTGGCTACAGATACTACAAACCTGAGATTAGCTTTGGTAAGACGTTCCAATGCATGCTGATCACCTTTTCTAATTAACTTGGCAAGTTCAGCTTCTTGTTCTGCTGTTACCATTTCAACTTTGCTGATTTCCTGGAGATATCTCTCTAAACTTGGGGATTCACGCAGGGTAATAGATCTTCCGATACGGAGTTGACGCATGCTCATGTGGGTAAGGATTTAAAATTTCAGTTTTCAGAATAGGTTACCTCTAAAACGGAGCTTTTGCGAAAATATTGTTAAATAGCTGCGGTAAAATAAAAAAGGAACTGGAAATAACCTTGTAACTAATTGATTATCAACGACGTGAAAATAACGAAGATTTTTGGGGAAAATACCGCCAAAAAAGTTGGAAATAAACACCAAATTATATTTTTTCGGTAATGATATTTTTCTATCATTGCAGGGTGCACAGCATAATTTGAAAGATCCTGTGATAAAATTATAGATATGAGTAAACAATTGTTTTCAATAGAGTATCCAGTAAGGTGTTCGCCGAATATCCTCTTTGAATTCCTCTCAACACCAGCTGGTCTGCAAGAATGGTTTGCAGACAAGGTTGATGAAAGGGACTCCGTATTCAGCTTTTCGTGGAATGGTTCTACCGAAAAAGCAGAGGTAATTGAAATAGAAGAAGATAAGTTCATCCGTTTCCACTGGCTTCATGCCCCTGATAATGAATATTTTGAGCTCGCCATTGAGAAATCGGAAGTGAGTAGTCAGACAATCCTTGTTATCAAAGACTTCGCCGAGAAAAAGGAAATAGCTGATCAAACACGTTTATGGGGCGTTCAGGTTCATGATCTGTTCCACAGGCTGGGTAATTAATGATGTTGAAAAAACTCGACAAACTCATTCTAAAGGCTTTTATTGGTCCTTTTATAGCGACCTTCTTCATCACACTTTTTGTGCTGGTGATGCAATTTTTTTGGAAATACATAGATGATCTGGTTGGGAAAGGACTTGAATTCACCAGTATTTTGGAGCTTACTGCTTATGTATCCATTACGGTTATCCCTTATGCCTTACCGATATCTATCCTGTTGTCATCGATAATGACATTTGGCAACCTGGGTGAAAGTTTTGAGCTCGTTGCCATAAAATCTGCCGGCATTCCCCTCCTCAGATTCATGCGCCCCCTGTTGGGTGCCGCCTTTGTGATCAGCATCGGTGCATTTCTCATTGCAAATTATTTTATCCCCATAGCCAACCTGAAATACACCACAATGATTTACGATATCAGGGTGGCTAAACCTGCTTTTGACATCAAGGAAGGCATCTTCTACGACAAGATTCCAGGATATGCAATCAAGGTTGGTAAAAAAGAAAAAAACGGTAATGATATCAGTAATATCGTTATTTACGAAAACCAATACTCCCTGCAAGACAACCTGATTACTGCCGAAAAGGGCACTATGAAAATCAGTGACGATAAGAAATTTCTCGAATTCGACCTGGTAAACGGGTGGCGCTATCAGGAAAAAGGTCCGTACAATACCGTTGAAACCGATTATTACAGGCTCGGTTTCAAAACCTATAAAAAAGTATTTGACCTCAGCAGTTTCAGTGTGCTGAAAACCCCAGACAGCATGTTCAAAGGGAGCTATGAAATGCTCAATGTGCGTCAACTGGCCAAGTCAAGCGACTCCGTTAAAAAAGAAATCAGCAAAATCAAAACAGACAGGATGAGAAGGGAAGTAACCACTTATTTCCTGTTTGGTAAATACTTTGAAAAAGGCTGGAAAGCCAACACATACAAACTCGGTAAAGGCAAGAAGACATATGGCGATCTGATTCCGGACTCTGCATTGAATATCACTTATTCTAAAGGTGCAGATAAAATGAACCTGATTAAAAACTCTCTTGAAGTAATCAACTCTGAATACAAACAGGTCAACTTCCAAGACAAACTTTTCAATATCAACTGGCATAAGAAATTTGCCCTGTCTTTTGCCTGCATGGTACTTTTCATCATTGGGGCACCTCTTGGGTCAATCATTAGAAAAGGCGGACTAGGTATGCCGCTGGTTATTGCAGTGGTTTTCTTTCTGATCTTCCACCTCCTCAATATGTTTGGTGAAAAATTTGCCAAACAGGAAATATTGTCGCCCTTCTGGGGAATCTGGATGCCCAGTGCGGTATTGCTTCCCATTGGAATTTTTCTTGTCTACAAGGCCATGAATGACTCCCAGCTTTTTAACAATGAGTCTTATTACACCTTCTTCAGAAAATTCAAACGGAAGCCCAAAGCAGATTAAATAACTATCTAAATAAACCAACCATGTCGATCAATCAATCCCGCAGAAAGTTCATTGGTAAAGGACTGAAAGGCTCACTTGCTTTAGGTATGGCATCACAGCTTCCAGCGGAACTGATGGCTTTCAATGGCAATAACCAGTCGGGTTTTTCGCAAACACCACTACCTTACAGTTTCAACGCGCTGGAGCCTTATATTGATGCCCTGACGATGGAAATCCATTATACGAAACATGCTGCAGCTTATGCGAAAGCACTCAACGAAGCAGCCGTTGCTGAATTCAAAGGAGAAAAACTCAGCCTAGAAACTGCTTTGGGCAAAACATCTACTTTCTCAACCAAATTCCGCAACAATGGCGGTGGACATTATAACCACGAATTTTTCTGGCAAAGCATGCAGGCTCCCGGAATCGCCTTGCATGAAGGTTCACTCAAACAAGCCCTGACCAGCACTTTCGGAAGCTTTGAAAACTTCAAAACCAAATTGAGTGAAGCAGCCATGACAAGATTTGGAAGCGGATGGGCCTGGCTTTATGTTGACAACCAACAAAAACTTCAGATAGGTTCCACGCCCAACCAGGATAATCCACTTATGGATGTATCACCCATCAAAGGAACACCGCTGCTCGCATTGGATGTTTGGGAACATGCCTATTACCTGAAATACCAGAACAAAAGGGCTGAATATGTTGGCAACTGGTTTAACCTGATCAATTGGAAAGTAGTTGAGAAAAGATTTGCAGCGATTAGCTGATATTGAGATCTCCCTAAAATAGGTTCAGCCTCTGTAAAAACCTTCCGTACATGAGACGGTCGGATTCACAAAGGCTGAAATATGACACGCAATCGTTCATCAAATATAGGGATGCTTTTGAAACCGAAAAATTTTTTTGTTAAATTTTTGAAAAAACTAATGTGTAATTAAAACGCAAACTATTCATGAAAACATACATATCCAATAACAAAGATAGATTCCTGGAAGAATTGCTTGCATTGCTGCGGATACCTTCAATAAGTGCAAACAGTGACCACAAGCAAGACATGCAAACCTGCGCTGAAGCAGTAAAAGATTCACTGCTTGCATCTGGAGCCGATAAAGCGGTGATTTATGAAACACCTGGTCACCCCATCGTTTATGGAGAAAAGATTACCGATCCCTCCTGGCCAACAGTGCTTGTTTACGGGCATTATGATGTTCAGCCGGCAGATCCGCTGGAACTATGGCACAGTGCCCCGTTTGAGCCATCAATAAGAGACGGCAAGATATTTGCCCGCGGCGCATGCGACGACAAAGGGCAGTTCTATATGCATGTCAAAGCCCTTGAAGTGATGGTAAAAAACAACCAACTCAAAACCAATATTAAATTCTGCATTGAAGGAGAAGAGGAAATAGGTTCTCCCAATCTGGCAAAATTTGTTGAGTCTAACAAGGAGTTGCTGAAATGTGATGTAATTCTTATCAGCGATACAGCCATGATCAGTATGGATACCCCATCCATAGATACAGGCGTGCGCGGACTGAGTTATATTGAAGTGGAAGTAACTGGTCCGAATCGCGACCTGCATTCGGGCGTTTACGGTGGCGCCGTTGCAAACCCAGCAACAGTGCTTGCTAAAATGATTGCTTCCTGTCATGACGAGCATAACCACATCACAATACCGGGCTTTTATGATGATGTACTGGAGGCCAGTAGTGCTGAGAGAGCATTACTGGGGAATGCCCCTTTTGATGAAAAAGCATACACCGAAGATCTTGGTATTCAGGCTGTTTATGGTGAAAAAGGTTATTCGACCAACGAAAGAACAGGAATCCGACCCACCCTGGAAGTTAACGGCATTTGGGGAGGTTATACAGGAGAAGGATCAAAAACAGTTTTGCCCTCCAAGGCAACTGCCAAAATTTCTGCCAGGTTGGTCCCTAACCAGTCGTCTGCAAAAATAACTGCATTACTCCTGGATTATTTCAAATCAATAGCACCAGCGGGTGTTACCGTAAAAGCAACTGAACACCATGGCGGAGAGCCTTACCTCACACCCATAGATTCAAAAGCCTACCAAGCCGCTGCAAAGGCTATTGAAAAATCATTTGGTAAAACACCAGTCCCTGTAAGAGGGGGAGGCAGCATCCCGATTTGTTCCCTGTTTGAAAAGGAACTCGGCGTAAAAATTGTTTTCATGGGATTCGGCCTGGATAGCGACAACCTGCACTCACCCAATGAAAAATACGACCTGGTCAATTTCTACAAAGGGATTGAAACCATACCCTACTTCCACGAGTTTTTTGCGGAAAGAGGGGAGGGATAAGGCACGAGGGATGAGGGATAATTGACAGGTGACTAGTGACAAGTGACGGGGGAAATCACCTCCCGCCGGGGGGACAATGTTGTTTCAGGTAATTGGTATATAAGGTCATCAGATGCTTGGTGGTTCCCTCTCCTTCACTGATGCTGTGACTCCTGTTAGGGTATGCCATGAACTGAAATTGTTTGTTGTGCTTGATCAATTCGTTCAGCAGCATATCAGCATTCTGGTAATGCACGTTGTCGTCTCCTGTTCCATGGATGTATAAAAGGTTACCACGCAGGTTTTTGGCATGTGTGATGGGTGATCCTTTGATAAAATCTTCGCGGTTCTCCTGTGGCAAACCCATGTAACGTTCCTGATATATATTATCATATGTGAGCTGATTAGCTACTGCAGCAATGGATATTCCTGTCTTGTAAATTTCAGGATACCTGAAAAGCAGATTCAACGTTGCAGAGCCACCACCACTCCAGCCCCATACAGCAACCCTTGAGGTATCTATGTATCCAAGTTTAAACAACTCTTTGGCTGCGCTAGCCTGGTCGTCTATGTTTACCAGTCCGATTTTACGGTATATCGACTTACGCCATTCCCTTCCCTTGGGAACAGGTGTGCCCCTGTTGTCCATGGTAACATAAATATATCCATCCTTTCTCATATCACCGGCATACAGCCTGTTACGGCCAACACCATACCGATCAACCACATTGGCACCTGCAGGTTCTGAATAAACAAAAAATACAAGTGGATATTTTTTGGTGGAATCAAAGTTTTCAGGCTTTACCATCCAGCCATCCATCTCAACCCCTGCTGGGGTAGTGACCGTAAAGAATTCAAGAGGCGAAATCCTGGATTTTGATTCAGCAACAGATTGAGCAACCCTGCTGGACCCAGACGCATCCTTGTGCGTACTCAAAAGGATTGACTCAGTTACATAGGGTACCATGTGGTTGGAGAAACTGTGCATGGCAAGATCTGCAGTTGGTGAAATAGTATATTGATGCGTGCCAGGTTGATCAAATGGCGTTAATCGCTCTGCCACCCCTTCTCCATTTAGTTTAGAACGATAAAGGTATTTCTGCGTTGCATTATCTGGAGAGGCGAAGTAATATACATACCCTTCAGCTTCACGAACTACTGCGATTTCAATCACATCAAAGTTTCCCTTGGTAATTAAATTTTCTTCCTTTCCATTTTTACTTAACCGGTACAAATGACGCCACCCGTCCTTTTCAGACATCCATAAAAACGACTTCCCGTTATCGAGCCAATCCCATCCACCATAACTGTAATCATCATCAACTGATGGCAAGATATCAATCCACGCTTCATCTGATTCTTTGTATACAGCCTGACTAACACCTGAACCTGCGTTTGCCAAATAAAGAACACTTTCGTTTTGTTTTCTATTGAGCTGTTGAATAATTAATTCTTGGTTCCCAGACCATTCCATACGTGGCAGATAATGCTGACGGGCATCACCGGGGATTGCCATCCATTTGACCTGTGTAGTAGCGAGGTCCACTACTCCAATCCTCACAGCCGACGGAGACTCGCCCACTTTGGGATACTCAACGGGCACTGGTTTTGAATAAACACCGGCCAGGTTATCCATCATCATGAAATCCTTTGTTCCTTCGGCATCAACCTGCCAGAATGCAATTTTTTTGCCATCAGGGCTCCACCTGAAACCATCCCTACAGGCAAATTCCTCCTCATATACCCAGTCGAATGTGCCATTGATCAACCTCCTGTTGCCGTTTGCAGTTAATGCCCTGCGCTTGCCCGTTACAATTTCTTCAACATAAAGATTGAACTGAGAGACATAGGCCACCCACTTCCCATCTGGAGAGATTTTTGCAAACATTAGAGACTGCGCAGGCAGCCCCTTTCCTAGCTGAAACCACTTTTTAGAACCCTTATTAAAAATCCAGTAATCCCCTTTTGTATTGTAACGCCACACCCGGGCGGTATTGTTAAAAACAAGCAACTGTGCAGAAAAAGGATGCCAGAGAAAATCATCCAAGTTTTTAAATACATCTGTCTGACCAAAATCTTTTTCAGAGATAATGACAGCCCTATCTTTTCCTGTTTCAGCAGACTCCTCTACCAAAGCATTTTTTTTGAGCCTGATCAACGCTCGTCCGTCTTCAGTCCACTGCAATTTTGATTGTGCAACAATGTCCGATGCAGCAGAAATGAAAAACCAAAAAAACATCAAACAGGATATACTCTTTTTCATATGAATGACTTGAAAGTTCAAATTAAGAAACTTCGTTTATAGTCAAATGGCTAATTTTGTAATTGACCCAGCAATTTGATGAATGGAAAAGGAAAAACTCAGGCTTGATAAATACCTATGGGCGATCCGGTTATTCAAAACCCGCACGCTTGCTTCAACAGCATGCGAAAAAGGGAGGATTAAACTGAACGGAGAATCGCTGAAAGCATCCAGGGTTGTGCGGATTGAGGACATATATGAAGTGAAAACTGACGACAAAAGGTGGATAATCAAAGTAACCGGACTTTTAGCCGCAAGGGTTCAGTATTCAGAAGCCGTTAAACACTACGAAGACCTCACCCCTCCTGAAGAGAAAGAGAGGGTAGCTTATCAGGCATCAAGTTTTCATTCGGGAAAAAGATTGTCGAAAATCGGGAGGCCAACCAAAAAAGAAAGAAGGGACCTCGGGGACTTCATGGGAGAATAAAAATTAAGCATGAATATTCACATCATAAGTGTTGTACCTGAACTGCTGGAAAGTCCGTTTGCCCATTCCATCATGAAACGCGCTGCTGAAAAAGGGCTACTTCATGTCACTGTACACCATCTCCGGAAATGGGCTGTGAATGAATATGGCATGGTTGATGATTATCAGTTTGGTGGGGGGGCAGGTATGGTCATGATGTGCGAGCCACTTGTAAATGCCATTGAAGAACTCAACAAGCATTTTCATTTTGACGAAATCATATACCTCACGCCCGATGGCGAAACATTCAACCAGCAAATAGCCAACTCCCTATCGCTCAAAAGCAGTCTGCTGTTCATTTGCGGACATTATAAAGGCATTGACCAACGCGTCAGGGATCATTTCATCACCCGCGAGATTTCAATCGGTGATTTTGTGATGAGTGGCGGGGAACTGGGAGCAGCCGTTATTGTGGATGCAGTTGGACGATTGATTCCAGGTGTACTCAACGATGAAACCTCAGCTTTGTTTGACTCCTTTCAGGATAATTTACTTGCACCACCGGTATACACCAGGCCCGAAGAATTCCGTGGTTGGAAGGTGCCTGAAGTGCTCATGAGTGGCAATCACCGCAAAATTGAAGAATGGCGGTTTGAACAGGCTGTAGCCAGAACAACTGAGCGGAGACCGGATTTATTAAGAGATTAACTTTTGCCTCACCTGAAGGAGTCCGCGCACAAATTGCGGATCCAAATTATTGTACTGATTGAATTTTCTTTTTGCAGACAGCTTTTCCCAAATCTGCCACCAATGCCAGGCACACAACCAATAAACCGGGGTAAACAAAAATGGTATAGTCCAGATTAATCCACCACCCAAACCTGCAAAAACGCTGATCAATACCCACCATATTAGTCCTGCAAATCCAAGCACCCCACTGTGTACACTTGTAAAAAAATCAATCCGGGTGACCGTTTTAGCAGCTATGCGCTTGGAAGCCCATAATGGTAATGCTCCAACTGAAATCCCCACGATGAAGACAGGAAATAATACAAACAACTGTACGTGTTCATTGAATGACAAGTTTGGCTGAGACAATGCGAGGTCATTGAGTGGATATTTCATCAGCCTGAAACGGTAGTTGGCTAACAAATCCTGTTGCTCCTGGTATGCGGCTACATCCATTGAGCTGATTGTTTCACAGATCTGCCTGGAACGCATAAAGAAATTTCCCGGCTCAAAGTCTGGCAGGTGATACAACATATTCATCAGGAATTCTGCTTGGGCAGTATGTTCACTTTTTGAAACATGGATAACATTCCGAAAAAACAACTGCTGCATGGCAGCAGTAAGCTGATTAATGGCCTGTGCAGGAAATGCACGGTATATTTCGCGGAAATTCGACATGATCATGTTTTCACCCACCCTAATAAAGAGATGTGCGCCCCAGCTGTGGCTGGAATAATTGATGGCAACGGTTTGAATGTAAAGCTCCCCGGCAAATCCATCGTCAAATGCAGTCTGTAATGCTACACGTGCCGCACCCTTTTTAAATGTTTCCAGCTGTTTGGATTGCCGGCTGAAACCTTCAGGAAAAATAAGGAGTAACTTCCCTTCTGATAATAATTTCCTTCCA
>JBDLTO010000023.1:0-3599 GCA_039805815.1 Bacteroidota bacterium
CCAATATCGCAGAGCTCTCTAAGCTGCCACTTGATGCCAAGTTTACGCTACTGCCAGAACGTTCTTCCTCAAAAACCAACGCTTATCATGTTAGTTGCCAGGGTTATGGTGGTTCCCGGATTTATGGCATGCTGGCCGTTCCGAAGGCGCCAGGGAAATACCCTGCAGTACTGCAAGTGCCGGGTGCCGGTATTCGTGCCTATGCACCAGACCTCGAACTGGCTGATAAGGGTGTGATTGTATTTACCATCGGCATCCATGGCATTCCCGTAAACATGGACCCGCAGGTATATACAGATCTTGTGAATGGCGGACTCAAAAGCTATTTCTATTTCAACCTGGATGACCGCGATAAAAACTATTACAAGAGGGTTTATACCAATGTAGTTAGGGCCAACGACCTGCTGGTGTCATTGCCTGAATACGATGGCAAGACCCTGGCCGTGATGGGTGGCAGTCAGGGTGGTGCCCTCAGTGTGGTAACAGCCTCATTGGACAAGCGCGTGAAATACATGGCAGCCCTGTATCCTGCTCTTGCAGACCTTACAGGATATTTGAAAGGAAGAGCAGGTGGCTGGCCGCACATGTTCAGCGAAGGCCATCCCTGGAACCCACAAAGTGAAAAAGCACAAACTGCACTTGCCTATTATGATGTAGTTAATTTTGCGAGGCAGGTTAACATCGAAGGATACTACAGCTGGGGTTTCAATGATGAAACTTGTCCGCCCACTTCATTTTACGCCGCCTACAATGTGGTTAATGCCCCTAAGCAGGCGAATATATTCCATGATACCGGTCACTGGACTTATCCCGAACAGCGACAGGCTATGAACCAGTGGCTTTTGTCTAAAATCAGGCCCTGATCAGGGTTTTGCAGGCCAATCGGTTTCGATTCCTTGAGATCTGATGAATTCCTGGAATTCCCTCAGGTGAACATTATTTTCCCTGATTTCCCTGGGAGTCAGTTTCTTTTGTCTGGCAAATGCGACCAGACAACCTACTGCTTCACCTATGCTCCACTCTACCGGGTGTAGTCTGTAACAACCATTGGTGATATGCGTGGTGCCGATGTTCTTACAGGCAGGCAGCAGGTTCTCGGTAGCTACCGGAATCAGGGCTCCCAGTGGTATCTGAAAAGGTACTGATGGGAAGTCTATGTAGTTGTCTCCCGTCGAACTCGGATGCAGGTCTATGTGGTAATAACCGATCCCCACGCTGTCTTCGAAGGCCACTGCACCTCCGTTGCATTTCCGTGCCGGATTGGCGGCAGATTGTTCCTTTCCTACATGTGCTTCCACAATGGTGAATAAGGCCTTTATTCTCCTTGATTCACGTACATAGGGATATTTGGCGAGTCCGTCGTCAGTGCCCATAACGTCTTTTCTGAGCCGTAATCCGGGCCAACCTTTTCCACCATCTGGTCTTGGTGCTTCTGTTTGCAACCAGTAGAGCAGAGACAGGCTGAGTTGCTTGGCCCGGTTGACATGTTTGGTGAATTCTTTTGGGCTGACATCCACAATATTTCCCAGCATATAATCATTCTGTGGCCAGTTAACCAGGCTGATGTCTCCGGGATAAAATGCTTTTTTAAAATTGTTTTTATGAATGATGCGTCTGTAATTCCACAAGTTCAACTTATCACCGGTTGCCAATCCTTCTGGATGGAAACCCAATGCTTTGGGTTGAAGGGTTGACGGACTGGAGTAGTTGAGGTCGAGTAATTTCCCAGACCATGCCGGTGTCAGCGGGGGAATATGGTTTTTCCAGAATAGGTATTCAACCGGTTGCTCAATTACATGGTTCTCTCCCGGAACATAGTCCATCGCAAAACACATTGTAAAGGCCTGGTTGTTAGCCGCATTGCCTTTTTCAGGTGCATGCCATTCTCCTGTTTCAGCTTTGGATTCTGTTCCTGTTTGGTAGGCTGTTCCAGTAAGAGGCAATAAATCACCCAGTTCTGTTGCATCTACAAAGTGGGGTGCAGCAAGGGTAATGCTTTTATCTGATGCTATGTGCCTGACTGTAATGGTATTTACAGTGTTGTTATTTTTTGAAGCTTTCACCGGACTGAATCCTGTGAGGATGGTTAGTTTTCCTGTACTCTCGAAAGGCGCCAGCATGCCCTTCAGTACTGCAAGGGCCACCTTGGGTTCATGGCATATTCTCGAAACAGCACCATCGCCGGGATTCAGGTTTGTCCTTGCTTTTGCAGCATCCGTAAGCGGATAATAGGTTTTATAGTATTGCCTCACACCCTCACGGAATGCCCTATAACTGGGAGGTGCACCATGGGTTTCAATCCATGGATGTTCATCCGGCGGCACACCCTGTGAGGTAATTTGTCCGCCAATCCAGTCAGTCTCTTCAGTCAAAATAACAGTAAGTCCATTTCTCAAGGCTGCTAGCGCTGTGGCTATGCCTCCAAGTCCGCCACCTGCAATAACCAGGTCTGCTTCAAGCGTGCCGTTTTTGCCACCGAAAGATGTCTTAAGCTTGTGCTCACTTGCTGCCAGTTGTCCTGTTGCCAGTGTACCCGCAACAGTGGCAACTGCTCCAATAAAGTTTCTTCTTTCCATGAACTTGTATTCTTTTGGCAAACTATTGATTTTACAGGAAATCATCAAGAAAGGATTCACGCGCTATTTTAATAAAATCAGTATCTTAAACATCTAAATAATTGTTATGCATTCAGAACATAAGGGTAGGGGTCTTTTCGGCATATCACTCACTGCGGCGCTGGCAGGATTTATTTTTGGATTCGATATGGTGGTGATCTCTGGTGCTGATAAAGACATACAGACTTTATGGAACACATCGGCCTGGTTTCATGGTTTTTTTATCATGTCTATGGCACTCTGGGGAACAGTGATAGGTTCTGTGTTTGGCGGTGGTCCTACAGACCGGTACGGCCGTAAAAAAGTCCTTTTACTGGTCGGATTGCTTTTCACGCTTTCTGCTATAGGCTCTGCACTTGCACAGGATCCTTATACATTTTCTTTTTTCCGCTTGATTGGCGGCATCGGCATTGGCATTTCATCAGTGGCTGCACCTACCTATATTTCAGAGATTTCTACACCAGCTTCCAGGGGAAGGTTGGTTGCCATGTACCAGTTCAATATTGTGTTCGGTATTCTGGTAGCATATCTGTCCAACTACCTGCTTTCTGGGTTTGGTGGAGATAACGATTGGCGTTGGATGTTGGGTGTGATGACCATTCCGGCATTGGTTTATTCCATCATGGTATTTGGGATCCCTGAAAGTCCGCGTTGGTTGCTTGCAGCCAAAAAAGACCGTGCTGCTGCGGCTGAGGTTATGTCCAGGCTTGGCATGCAGGAAGGTGATATGATGCAGGAGGCTCCAGCTGCCGGGCATGGTGCCGCATCGGGAGGAAAGGCTTCGGTCTTGCTCCAGCCCCGTTACAACAGGATTATGTGGCTTGCCTTTCTCATTGCATTTTTTAATCAGGTATCTGGCATCAACTTTATTCTCTATTACGCGCCAAGAATTTTGGCTGCAGCCGGGCTGGCAACGGAAGAGTCTTTGCTCAATTCCATCGCTATCGGAGGTACCAACCTGGTATTTACTTTTGTTGGTTTATA
>JBDLTO010000024.1:0-5035 GCA_039805815.1 Bacteroidota bacterium
GTCATGTGGCCCTACGGGAGTCCACCCAAACAGTGTATGCTGCTAATTATGGCAGTGGCAGCCTGAGTGTTTTCAAAACTGAAAATGGTAGGTTGCTGCCTGTCGCACAGCATATTCAGTATGCTGGTTCCAGTATCAACAAGTCCAGGCAACAGGGTCCGCATGCACACCAGGTAGTGGTTTCACCTGATCAGCTATATTTGTATGTGAACGATCTTGGTACAGACAGGATTTACCAGCATAGGATTTATGCAGACGGACTGGTTAATGAAACGCCGGTTATCATCCCTGTAAAACCGGGCAATGGTCCGCGCCACATGACATTCAATGCCACTGGCACACATGCCTACCTGCTGAGCGAATTATCGGGAACGGTTGATGTTTTCAGGGTTCAGGATGGACAATTTAAGCTGGTTCAAACAGCGGTTTCCGATACGTCTGCTGCTGAAAGCAAGGCGAGTGCAGATATTCATATTTCGCCCAATGGGCGATGGCTGATCAGTTCCAATAGGATAACCACCGATCAGCTTACAGTATTCGCCATCAATCCGGATGGGACCCTGAAAAAAGCTGGACACCAGCCAGTAGCAAAGATGCCCCGTAACTTCAATTTCGATCCCACCGGTAAAACCGTATGGGTGGGTAGTCAGACTGAAAACCGCATCCAGGTTTTCGCTTTCGATGACGCCACTGGCAAGCTGACTGACCTCAAAAAGGATGTTCAAATCAAAATGCCGGTATGTTTGGTTTTTGTCAAACCACAGACAGAAGTTGATGCCGAATCGCGCATCAAAGAAAATAATATTACACTCATCCCACCCACAGCTCCGATAGCCAATTACGTTAAGTATGTGCAGGTCGGTAATACCGTTTACCTTTCTGGGCATGGTCCGGATAAACCCGAAGGTGGACAGGTTTTTGGCAAGTTGGGAAAGGATTTGACTGTAGAGCAAGGGCAGGCCGCAGCAAGGTTAACAGGGATATCACTGATTTCAACCCTGAAGGGTTATATCGGCGACCTTAATCGCGTGAAGCGCATTGTGAAGGTAGTAGGACTGGTCAATTGCACACCTGAATTCGCACAGCAGCCACAGGTCATGAACGGATGCTCAAACCTCATGGTGGAGGTCTTTGGTGACCGGGGAAGGCATGCCCGAACTTCTGTAGGCGTCAATGCATTGCCAAACAATATTGCAGTAGAAATAGAAATGATCGTAGAATTAAAATAACCATATGCAACACGAACAAAGAAGATCAGCTTTCAAAAAGATTTTTGCCACATTGGTGGGTATTACCGGTATTTCCGCAGTTACAAAAGCGCATTCCTCACCAGCAGCGGAAGAAAAAGTATGCCACAATATTGTAACGCAGGATGAGATTCCACTTTTTTCAGGATCTACAACCTTTGGCGGTCTCGTATTTGTAGCAGGGAAAGGTGCACATTTTGAGGGAGATATCAAGGCACATACAGATCATGTATTGAAAGAGCTGGAAAAGGAACTTATCAAGGCAGGATCTTCCATGGATAAGGTCCTGAAAGTGAATGTATACCTTGCCGATCTGAATGATTACAAAGCAATGAATGAGGTATTCAGGGGAAGATTTGGTCCCAAGCCTCCGGTCCGCACTACTGTTGCCACTTATGGAGGTGTGCCGGGTAATTCACTGGTAGAAATGGATTGTATAGCTATTGCAGGAAATAAATAAAATAATTTTATGAAACGCAGAGATTTAATAAAATATCTTTCAGTAACACCTGTTGCAGGTGCCGCCCTAGCAGGGGATATCACCTCATTACATGCAGCTCCTCAAAGTCTTGCAGGAGCACCTAAAAAAGATTATTTCAGTGAATTGGGTGTCAGAACTTTCATAAATGCCGCAGGAACATATACGGCGATGACGGCCACCCTGATGAGGCCTGCTACACTGGACGCAATTAAGTATGCTTCAGGCAAATTCTGTATGTTGGATGACCTCCAAGACAAGGTGGGAGAGCGTATAGCCCAAATTACCCACGCTGAAGCTGCGGTGGTCACCAGCGGAGCCTTCGCGGCACTTACCCTCGGCATGGCCGGTATACTCACCGGAAAAGATCCAGTCAAAGTGAAAGCCTTGCCAAAACTGGAGGGTACGGGCATGAAGACAGAAGTAATTTGTCAAAAAGCACATGCAATCGGATACAACCAGGCCCTCACAAACTGTGGTGTAAAGATGGTGATGATTGAAACTGTTGAGGAACTGGAAAAAGCCATCAATCCCAATACCGCAGCCATGCATTTCCTTCATGTGCAGTCTGACAGTGGAAAGATCCAGCACGAACAATGGGTGGCCATTGGCAAGAAGTATGGCATCCCAACCACGATAGATATTGCTGCAGATGTGCCTCCGGTAGAGAACCTCTGGAAATTCAACGATATGGGATTTGACTTTGTAGCTATCTCAGGGGGTAAAGCACTCCGTGGTCCACAAAGTGCAGGTATTTTGATGGGTAAAAAGGATATTATAGCTGCAGCAAGGCTTTCTATGCCTCCCAGAGGTGAAACCATTGGCAGGGGTATGAAAGTGAACAAGGAGGAGATATTGGGTATGATGGTGGCACTAGAAGAGTTTGTGGCCATTGACCACGCTGCAGAGTATAAGGTTTTTCAGCAACGCATAGACAGGATTAAGGCTGCTGTTGAAACTGTTCCCGGGATAACCACCAAAGTAAGTCATCCTGTTTTGGGTAATGTAACACCCACCCTCAATATCACTTGGGACAAGGCTGCTGTTAAAAAGGATGGCAACGAGATGCGTGCTCAGCTGCGTCAGGGTACACCATCCATAGAAGTGGTTGGTGGAAAAGACAATCTGAGTGTAACGGCATGGTCTCTGCAGGAAGGTGAAGATAAAATCGTAGCCACTAAACTGAAGGAACTATTGGTGTGGGCATCAGCATAAATAAACTATCATGAGGTATAAGTTGATTTTTTCTATTTGCCTTTGTTCACTTTCTTTGAATGGCATTTCCCAACATAAAAATAATGAAGAACTGCAATACCTTACTGCTGCATGGAAGGGAGAAAGATTTGCGGATGGCAGACCAAGGGTATCTGATCAGCTTATTGAAAGGGCTAAAAAAATCGGCATAGAAGAGGCCTGGCAGATCCTGAATAACGAAGGATATAAAAATCAATTTGAGGGAAACTGGAAAATGGTGCATGATAATGTTCCGGTTGTAGGCAGGGCAGTAACCGCTCGGTTCATCCCGTCAAGGCCTGATCTGGAGCAACAGATCAAGGCCCGGGGAAAGGAAGAGGGCAGGAAAGGCAACACCAATGCCTGGCCCATAGAAGTTTTGCAACGTGGAGATGTTTATGTGGCTGAGGCATTCGGTAAGATAGCACAGGGTACGCTGATTGGGGATAATCTGGGTACCTCTATTTTCAATAAAACAGGAACAGGCGTCATTTTTGATGGTGCTGTTCGTGATTTATCCGGATTGGCAAAGATCCCTGGTTTCAATGCTTTTGTCCGTGATTTTCATCCTTCCTTCCTAGAAGAAGTGGTTTTGGGGGGATTGAATGTTCCCATCAGGATTGGATCAGCAATTGTTATGCCCGGTGATCTGGTTATTTCCGAACGCGAGGGAGTGCTGTTCATTCCGGCCCACATGGCGGAGATGGTGGTGGCAATGGCTGAGTTCATTGCATTGAGAGACAGGTTTTCAAAAGACATGCTTAAGTCAGGCCGGTTCAATGCCGGACAAATTGATAACGAATGGACTGCCGAGATCAAGTCGGTCTTTCTGGAATGGATAAGGCAACACCCCGCAGAACAACAGATCTCGGCCAGCGAACTGGAGCAGTTACTCAAAAAAAGAACCTGGTAGGAGATCAGTCAGCTGGACTGAACACGAACAGATTTTCACCTTTTGGTTTGGGTTTTAGGCTGGTTAATATGATCCGGGTAATCTTTTTCCCTCCCCATTTTTTGTTGAAACTCTCATATTCCATGCCCTCAAAAGAAGGCTCTTCCATGCTTACTTTCCAGGCTTTGCTGTCATAATTCAACATCAATTTCCGATCATCCTTGCCCTTAAGCATCAGCTTACCTGGTCCTGCTAAGCTTACTTCGGATACTGTCATAAAGACCTGTTCGAAGGATGCAGGTACCGCATTGAGTTCAAAAATATCTTTGATTTCAATCCGCTCTTTTTCCCTGTTGAGTTTTACTGTCCGCTTCAATGCAGTGATACCCGTTGAATCAGGATATGCACCTGCAATATCCATGGAAAGAGCCGACTCTTTTTCGTTGATGGTTTCTCTCACATCTTTTGCTTCAAAATTTCTGCCCGCTTCCTGACCTTTGCCGTTGATGATGGGAAGATTGTGGTATTCGGAGCGGGTGAACCAGAGTTCATACCGGCGGTTTGAGAACGTTCGTGCTGTATAGTTTCCTCTCCCGGCATCGATTATCATCGGCTCACCTTTCAGGTAAATGATGAAATCCCCAACATCATTGTGGTTATGGCTTTCAGCATTGTGACCACCATGTGTGGCAAGAAAGAGACCCTTTGATGTTCTTGCAGTAAGTATCTGCACATCACTGATCCAGGATGCGGCGGGATTCCGGAATATTGCAGGTCCTGTATCCATGGTTTTAAGTGTGAGCAGGTTTTCGAGGTAACGCATCCGCATTCCTGTTGCTCCGCCACCTTTTGTGGGATACTCCTGTTGTGCCCATTTCCCGAATTCAACCATTGATTCATCCTTTACGGCCTTTCCAAAGCGGTAAAGCAGCAATCCGCTTGGCGTCAGGGTAGGGTCAGCGTCGGCAAAATTTACAAAATAGTTGCCTTCAATATGGGTTTTGGTGATGTAACCTGCCATTTTCCGGATCAGCTCATTGTCAAAAATGTTGATTTTACCTGCTGAAGCATTGAAAAGCAGATCGAGGCAGTCGAACACACTCGCTCCGGCTGCAAACCAGTAACTCGGACCTTCATCACATCCGCCATCATCTCCCAAACTGTTGAGGTATGCGTCGAGTCCAA
>JBDLTO010000025.1:0-2526 GCA_039805815.1 Bacteroidota bacterium
CCACCAATTTGATCAAAGGCCATGGGGATGACAATCAATACCGATGCGGTCAGGATCACAAACTGTACCACGTCTGTCACCAACACTGCCCATAAACCACCTGCGGCTGTATACAACACAATGATGCATCCGATGATGATGATACAAGTGTTTAGAGAGTAAGGCGTTGCCACCTGAACCATCTTTCCCACAGGATACAGAACGGATGCAGTAGTGAATAGACTCAACAGCAGCACCATGTAAGTATAGAACTGCTGTGTTTTGAAATTGAATCTTTTGCCGATGAATTCGGCAGCCGTTTTGACTCCGGTCTGCTTCCATTTCCTGGCGATGAAAACGGCTACCAGCAAACCGCTGATGGCCATCGTCAGCTGAATGGTATTGGCCACAATACCCGATTTGTAGGCGATGGAACCCCAGACCACAAAAGTACCTGCAGAAAAATAACTGATGAAGAGGGAGAGTCCGTTGATCCACCAGGGCGTTGCGCCGCCAGCCTCAAAAAATGCCTGGCTGTTGCTGCTGCCGATTTTGGTGAATGCCAATCCGATACCGAAAACAAGCAGTGCAAAGACTACCAATACTACAAAATCCAATTGCACCATGATGAGTTATTTTTGATTGTAACAACGAATGGCAAAAACAGCAGCCGGTATGTCAGCAGCAGGATGTTCAAATTGAAAGGTGAGTTTGCGGGTAAGTAAAACCTCAGACAAGCGGATGATCCGTATGCTTTCATGATTGGCCAACTCCTCCCAAATGAGGTTGTTTTGGTCATCATAAATCCGGAACTCCCTTACACAGAAGGGCATGATGCGTTCCGGATGGCCCATCAGCACTGATTCCATTGGATGATCGAAATCCGTATCAAAACAGATTTCAATGGCGTTGATACTTACCTGCCCCTCCCAAGTCAAGGCAACCTCCGGATGTGGATCAGCCCAATCTGCCACCCATGCATTGGGCGCCGTGGTTGGCCTGTCGATGCCATTGGCGAGGTTATCAATACTGAAAAGGTTATCGGCTAAGTCCACCTGCAAGGCTAAATTCTGTCCTTCAGGGCGACGCGCGGGGCACCAGAATTCGAAGGCCTCCACCCCAATATCTTCCTGAGGGTCCTGCTTGCCCCAATTGGAAACAGCCGGATTGATGTTGTTGAAAACTGTCAATAGCCCCGTCAGACGTTGCTGTGAAATGGCAAGTGAAACCTCCTGATTTTGCATGAAGGTGATGTATGCATAACCTGCATAAGGCATCAGCTCCTCGAAAATTATTTCAAGCGCATTGGACCCCTCCTTCAAAGGAATGAGCTTCCGTTCCAAGATGCATTCTGGTGTATGATTATGTCTGTCCATGCTGACCCTCAATTGTACTTCAAGAGTGGTAACGGCTGATGCCATACAATCGAGCCTGCAAACCGGCACCTTACCCGGCAACAAGGGAATCATCTGCGCAACAGAAACGGAAAGCGGTTTGGTTTGACCTGAAGCAGCAAAGGATTGGAAGCAGAGTTGGGATGATGCAGTGTATACAGCATCACGGGAAAGGTCCACTGTTCTTCTTTCCACACCCGGAATAAATACACCATCCTGCAACAACAGTTGCTGAAGTTCCTGTATTGGAGCAGCCATGGCCAATGCACGGGGTGTAGTTTTCATTGCCAATGCCAAACTTGCCGCCGTTCCCACAACCTGGCCGGTCAAGCCGCCTGTCGCCATCACCCTGGTTGATCCGAATGCCACATGACTGGCACTGATGATCCTACCGGCCAGGAAAAGATTGGATATGTTCCGGCTATACAAACTGCGGTATGGAATCTGGTAGATTCCTTTGCTGTGCCACTGGTTGCAACCGGGCTTCTCACTGAAGACGCCATCAGCAGGGTGAAGATCGATGCTCCATCCGCCAAAGCCAACAGCATCGTAATGTTTACGTTGTTCAACAATATCTTGCTGAATCATCATGTAATCGCCCTCAAAACGCCTGCTTTCGCGCTTTCCGGGGATGGTGCCCACCCATTCCAATGTCAGATTTTCTGCTTCGGGGAAATTTCCTGAATTTTTGATATGATCCCATACCCCATAAATCACTTTCCACAACTCCCACTTGATGGTTTCTGTTTCTTTGATGGTATCCAATCTGCCGCCATATTCCACCCACCACAATCGGCAACCAAAATCTTTGGCATTGAAGGATTTGAAACGGGGTATCTTGCTAATGTCTTTCAATGCAAAGGATGGGGCGACATACTTGACGGGCTTTCCCATGTCTTTGGAATAAAAATAGAGGGAATGACCCAGCAGTTCACCATACTCTTTTGAAGGCGCAAATTTCTCACCGAACTCATCTGCTGATTCTGCACCCATTCTGAAAGCAGCTCCCGCAAGAAAACCCAAAATACCATCACCGGAAGCATCCACAAAATAAGGTGCCGAAAGGTGATACATAGTCTGGTTTTGACTGCAGAAAGCCTTGACTGCAGCAATGGTTTCAGAGGCGCCCATTTCCACTTCAAAAACTGCCGTA
>JBDLTO010000026.1:0-3034 GCA_039805815.1 Bacteroidota bacterium
TCTACACTCACATAGATCCCCATATCTGTTCCGCAATAAAGGATATTGGGATTTTTAGTGTCTTCGCGTACCACATTAACTGGTGAAGCAGGCAGGTTGGAAGTAATGCTCTTCCAGGTTATACCCATATCTTCTGAGACATAGATATAAGGATTATCATCATCTTCCCTCCTGTTACTCAGTGTCAGGTAAACGCGCTTCTCACTGGATGCTGAAGCCACCAATCTGGAAACATGTGCATGTTGTGGAATGCCTTTCATAATCGAAGTGAATACAGCTCCATCGCCAGAACGCATCCAAACGCGACCGTCATCCGTGCCTACATACAATAACCCTTTACGCAGCGGAGATTCATCCATTGCCGTAATGGCCTGGTGGTTGATGGCATAAGGCGTTTTACCCATCCTGGCTTTATCATTGTAGGTAAGGTCGCCACTGATGCGTTTCCAGGTATTTCCAGCGTCTTTTGACTCAAAAAGATACTGAAAGCCATGGTAGACGGTCTTGTTATCGTGCGGAGACAGCATGGTATACGCAAGCCATTCACCGCGATGAATATCTTCATCAGCTGCCTTCTTGGGATAAATATCTTTGGTGCGGATAGAATCGGGATGCGCTTTTTGTCCCCACCCTACTTTTGGCATACGCAGATCACTCCTTGTAAGCCTACCATAAAAGGTGCTTGCATACATGATATCCGGATCTTTGGGGTCCATTGCAATGATAGTACCCTCACCTCCCGGGGCATCATCCCACGCCATGAAACCAGCTGGTTTTTGTCCGAATGTATTCTTTATACTGCCCATGAAACTGCCCTCGTCCTGCACGGAACCAACAATATTGTAAGGCGTTTTCATATCGTAAGTAATATTGTAAAACTGTGTGGTGGGAATACTCCTGAAGAAATTCTTCCATTTTGCGCCACCATTGTAAGACAAAACCACACCACCATCATTGCCATTGATGATGTAATCGCTGTTGGTAGGATCAATCCAGAGTGCATGGTTATCACCATGGGTGGCTTCACTCGATTTATCTGTTGCGCGCATCACATTGAAGGTCTTACCACCGTCAACCGATTTGGCCAATGGCACACCCATGATATACACCACATTTTCATTGTTCGGGTCTACCCGGATTTGTCCGAATACCCACCCATAAGTGCCTGCAAAACGCTCTAGTTTATCATCTTCCGTACTCACCTTTCTCCAGTTCTCCCCTTTATCTTCACTCCTGTATACCTGCACGCCAAAGGGAATCACCTGGATGGGGCGGCCATACGGATCAAGCTCACCGGCCTTGGGCTCACGTTTCGGTGTGTGGTTGTCAACATAAGCATAAACCACTCCGGGATTACTCTTGGAAAAAGACAAACCTATCCTGCCTGTGAACTTCGTTTCTGGCAAGCCATTGGTCAGCTTCTTCCAGGTTTTACCGCCATCGGTTGTCTTATACAGGTAATCACCGTCTTCCGGCACTGGATCGCTCCACCTTCTGCGGATACGGTTCCAAGTGGAAACAATGATGAGGTCTGGATTGGAGGGATCCATCACCATATCGATTGCACCGGTTTTTTCATCAGACCCCAGTATCCGGCTCCAGGTTTTACCGCCATCTATCGTTTTGTAAACACCCCTGTCTTTATTGTAGCTCCATTCATTGCCGCCTGCAGCCACAAAAGCTACATCCGGATTTTTGGGATGAACCAGTATTCTGGCAATCGTTCCGGTATTGGTAAGTCCGATAGATGTCCAGCTCTTTCCTCCGTCTGCAGACTTGTAAGCTCCCATTCCTGGCAGTGATGCCCTGAAAATATTTGCCTCTCCAGTACCGAGGTAAATGATTTCGGGGTTGGATGGAGCGAGTGCGAAGGCACCGATAGACAGCGTACCCAATTTATCAGTCAAAGGCATCCAGGTTTCACCGGCATCGGTAGTTTTCCAGAATCCTCCTGAAGCGAAAGATGCATAAATCACATTCTTATTACCCGGAATACCAGCTACTTCTGTTACCCGGCCACTTATCAAATCCGGACCTACATTGCGCCAGGTCTGGCGGTAGGGCGAAGTCTTTCGCAATTGCTCATGGACTGCAAAAGACGCTACCCGCTTTCCTCCGACACCGTCGTTGGATTGTACCTGAGCTAAGACGGAATGGGCTGAAATGAAAAGGATTAATCCACTGAGGATGGCACCTGAAAAACGAAAACGGGGAGAAATCATTGTAGTAGATATTTGCTGATCAATACATAGTTTATATTGTAATATACCGATTTCCCCCAAAAAATTAATCAAAAAACGCTGAACATATAAATTTTATCTAACTTTCCACCATGCGCAGCATAATCGCTTTTTGCCTCATCATGCTCCTGGCCATCAATTGGTACGGGTATGATTTGGTGCTGCACATACTAAGCAATCAATCAAATAAATCACTGGCAGCTGATTTTGAAAAGGGCAACTACCGCCAGGAAGAACTCTTGGAAATCAAAGTAAACCTTGATCTTCCCTATTCTACGGATTGGGAAAATTTTGAGAAAGCAACAGGCACAATAAGTGTTGAAGGCGTCATTTATAACTTCGTGGAAAGAAAGCTGGTAAACGGTTACATGGTTTATCACTGTCTACCTAACTACCAAAGCACGTCAATCCAGAATGCACGGGATTATTTCCATACCCTTGTGTATAACCTGGAAAAACAGGAAAGTAAAAAACCTGTTCCTGCTGCACCTACCGTCCGCAAACTCCAAATTGAAACCATTCTGCATGAATTGCAGCAATGGACTTCCATGCCTACAAAAGATGTACAGATATGCCAAGCTCACCATACTAGAAAGCAATGTGACGGCTTTGGAAATATCCCCGCCCAGCCTCCGGATGCCTGAATAAATCTCAAAGATCATTTCTGAACAAGCCTGTTAATCAAAACCATGTAATAGGTTTTTTAATTTTCGCTGTGTTCACATTCAGTCATCTTCAAGCATCATTTCATGCAATCATTCATACTACGCAAATGCCTGTGTGCCTGCTTCCTG
>JBDLTO010000027.1:0-6387 GCA_039805815.1 Bacteroidota bacterium
CTATGTAGCGGTTCATTGTTTTTCACCGCTCAATGTTCAGGATTAGTATCTATATATTCTAAAATATCTCCTGGCTGACAATTAAGTGTTTTACAAATTGCTTCAAGTGTATCGAAACGCACACCCTTTGCTTTCCCTGTTTTTAAAATAGACAAATTAACGTTTGTCAAACCAACTTTTTGAGAAAGTTCATTTAATGACATTTTACGTTTAGCCATCATAACGTCTAAATTGATTATGATTGACATTTTAAATGAATTTTTCGTTTTCTCTTTTTACAAATATTGCATTATTTACAAATTGCTTTACAGTCCAAAGAATTGAAGCTATGAGTAAATACATTGTTTGTGGTTCTTTCAAAACCAAGATGTTTGTGAAAAACCTAATAAATAAATAAAGTTCACTTACTTCTTTTATTTCACTTACTTGAATGTCGTTGTAGTCACTAAATCCTAATTTAATTACACCTAAAATAGCGAGTCCTATACAAGAAAAAATTATTCTGTCAAGAACTAATATACATTCTTGGTCAAAATAACCGGTCTTTTGAAACTTGTGGAATATTTTGATTAATAAATAGGCAACGAACAAAAAAATCAGGTTGTTACAAATTTGAACCAAGAACCAAATTAATGGCAACTGTCCATTTGGTACAACATAAGAAATTTTATTTGTCAAAAAAGGAATAAACCAACGAACGTGGTAAATTAACGCTATTGTCGAAAATAGGATTGCTCCCCATAAAATAGATTTTATGAAGATTGTGTTTTTAAAATTTGTCTTGCCCATTTTAAATTATGTATATGTTCAGGGCAAAAATAGTGAGTAATTTAAATAAAACAACTATTATTTATTGTTATATTTTAAATAATTTCGTTTTTGAGCATATGATTGAGATTTTGCCAACCTATTTTAGACTATTTTAACCATACAGCGTACAATAAAAAACCCGACCAATTGCAGTAGGTCGGGTTTGAATATTGATTTTCTGGATTAATAACGGTAGTGTTCAGCCTTGAACGGACCACTCTGCGGAATTCCGAGGTATTCAGCTTGTTCTGTGGTGAGTTCATCCAATACAACGCCAATCTTGGACAAATGCAGCATGGCTACTTTTTCATCCAGGTGCTTTGGCAGCACGTAAACGTTCTTATCGTAATTGCTGTGGTTAGTCCACAATTCAATCTGAGCCAGCGTCTGGTTTGTAAATGAATTACTCATTACAAAACTTGGGTGTCCGGTAGCACAACCGAGGTTTACCAGCCTGCCTTCGGCGAGGAGAATGATATCTTTTCCATCCACATTGTAGATGTCCACCTGTGGCTTGACCGTATCCTTGGTATCACCGTAATTGGTATTCAACCAGGCCACATCAATCTCAATATCGAAGTGACCGATATTACAAACGATTGCCTTGTCTTTCATCAGCTTGAAGTGAGCGCCGGTGATGAGGTCGCGGCAACCTGAGGCAGTAACCACAATATCTGCTTCTTTAACAGCATCAATCATTTTTTTCACTTCAAAACCATCCATGGCAGCTTGCAAGGCACAAATCGGATCGATTTCTGTTACTATAACACGACATCCGGCACCAGCCAATGAAGCGGCAGAACCTTTACCCACATCACCATAACCACCAACAACAGCTACCTTACCGGCAAGCATTACGTCAGTAGCACGGCGAATGGCATCAACAAGTGATTCCTTACAGCCATATTTATTGTCAAATTTAGACTTGGTAACGGAGTCGTTTACGTTGATGGCAGGCATGGGCAATGTGCCTTTGGCTACACGCTCATACAACCTGTGAACACCGGTAGTGGTCTCTTCTGATATACCTTTAACATGTGGTACAAGTTCAGGGTATTTATCCAACACCATGTTGGTAAGGTCTCCTCCATCATCCAAAATCATGTTCAGCGGACGATCTTCTCCGCCGAAGAACAGGGTTTGCTCAATACACCAGTCGGCTTCTTCAATGCTTTGTCCCTTCCAGGCAAAAACACCGATTCCTGCAGCTGCAATGGCTGCTGCGGCATGGTCTTGTGTAGAGAAGATGTTGCATGAACTCCATTTCACTTCCGCACCGAGAGCAACAAGTGTTTCAATTAATACTGCGGTTTGGATTGTCATATGCAGACATCCTGCAACACGGGCTCCCTTAAGGGGTTGACTTGCACCATATTCTGCGCGCAACGCCATGAGGCCGGGCATTTCAGCTTCTGCAAGCCTGATTTCTTTTCTGCCCCATTCGGCTAATGTAATATCTTTAACTTTATACGGTAAAGCAAAATCCAATTGTGACTGGGTGTTGTTAGACATAACTAAATTAAATTTTGAGCAAAATTAATTCAACTAAGGGATATTTTCTGACTAAATTTATTGGTGTTACAATTAGCTTGATATGAAGCAAATAAGTCTGGCACTGTCTTTTCTCTTGGTATTTGCAACCTTCAAAAAGGATGTGGAATGGCCCGAGTACTTGGGCGGACCTGATCGCAATCATTATTCACCCCTGAATCAGATCAATACCAGGAATGTAAGGCAATTGCAAAAAGCATGGGAATACCATACGGGCGACAGCAGTGGACAAATGCAATGCAACCCCATCATTGTCAATGGTTTATTGTATGCCACAACCGCTTCTCTTGAACTTTTTGCACTGGATGCCGCCACTGGTAAGGAAAAATGGCGTTTCAGGAACACCCGGGAAAAGCATTGGTACAGCCAGAACAGGGGAGTGGTCTATTGGGAGCAGGGTGTTGACAAGCGGATTCTTTTCAGCGCAGGAAACTGGTTGTATGCCATTCATGCCGAAACAGGACAGCCTGTCAATGAATTTGGCGAGCAAGGTCGTGTAAGCCTCAAAAGCGGACTCGGACCCCAATCGGAAAAGAAATTTGTAATTGCCGCAACGCCAGGAACGGTATTCAATGATCTGATTATCATGCCTTTGCGTCTATCTGAAGGAAGTGATGCAGCACCTGGATACATTCAGGCATTTGACATCCCTTCCGGAAAACTGGTTTGGGTCTTCAAAACCATACCCGGCCCGGGTGAAGCAGGCTATGAAACCTGGGATAAAAACAATCACCTGAATGTGGAAGTAGGTGGAGCCAATTCTTGGGCAGGCATGAGTATCGATAGGCGCAGGGGTATTGTCTTTGTTCCTACAGGCTCAGCAGCATTTGATTTTTATGGTGGTAACAGAAAAGGGGATAATCTCTTTGCCAACTCTTTGGTTGCCTTGGAAGCCGCCACCGGCGAGCGTATCTGGCATTATCAGTTGGTGCACCATGACGTGTGGGATAGAGACCTGCCAGCTCCACCCAACCTGGTAACGGTGGTGCGGAATGGCAAAAAGGTTGATGCAGTAGCCCAGATCACCAAGCAGGGTTATGTATATGTTTTCGACCGTGAAACGGGCAAACCCTTGTTCGACATCAAAGAAGTTGCAGTTCCTACAAACGGTGTTCCCGGTGAGTATCTTTCGCCCACCCAACCCATTCCAGTAGCACCGGCACCATTTGCCCGGCAGGGTTTTCAGGAAAATGCACTCAACCCTTGGGCTGAAAATTTTGCAGAACTTTCCGACAAATTGAAAAAATACAGAAAAGAGGTTTTTGCACCACCATCCTTGGAAGGAACATTGATCCTGCCGGGCTTTGATGGTGGCGGAGAATGGGGGGGCGCGGCATTTGATCAGGAAAGTGGACTACTTTATGTGAACTCCAATGAAGTACCCAATATCATCAAGATTTCCGCTGCCAAAAAAGCGACTGTTGCTACCGCAGGTAGTGCCATCTATCTTCAGAATTGTGCAGTTTGTCACCGGGATGATATGAGCGGACAACCGGCAGCAGGATATCCGTCACTGCAAAATATTGCAGCCAAAAAGACCCGCAAAGAAATCATAGCTGTGGTCTCCAGCGGCAAGGGAATGATGCCAGGTTTTCCACAATTGGATGAAAATCAAGTGGCTGTGCTCACAGACTACCTGCTTGGAACAGAAAAAAAGGAAGTTGGTGCAGTTTCATCGAAATCATCCTTGCCCTATACTTTTGATGGGTATACCAAATTCCTGGATGTCAACGGCTATCCCGCCATAACACCCCCTTGGGGAACCTTGACGGCTATTGATCTGAACACTGGCAAACATGTTTGGAAACAGACACTGGGTGTATATAAAGAGCTTTTGGCTAAAGGGATACCCCCAACCGGAACCGAAAACTATGGTGGGGCGGTGGTGACCAAAGGCGGACTCCTTTTCATCGCAGCTACAAGAGACGAAACCTTTCGGGCTTTTGACAAAAAAACAGGGAAGTTACTGTGGGAAACAGAACTGCCTGCGTCTTGCTTCGCAACACCAAGTACCTATGAGGTGAATGGAAAACAGTATGTGGTGGTGGCTTGCGGGGGCAATAAATTAGGAACGAAGAAAGGCGATAGTTATATTACATTTTCCCTTCAATAATATGAATATCAGATGAATATGCGTGTTTGCCAACAACGGATTGTAGCTGTTACGGTTTTTTGTCTGGGATTCCTGTCTTTGGCCATGGGGCAGAGATTTGGTGGTAATCCCAATGGCTTG
The DNA here is from genome assembly GCA_039805815.1 of Bacteroidota bacterium. Classification (GTDB taxonomy): domain Bacteria; phylum Bacteroidota; class Bacteroidia; order Chitinophagales; family Chitinophagaceae; genus Pollutibacter. The sequence goes on from JBDLTO010000027.1 coordinate 4,595, forward strand.
AAATTCAAATCATTACAGGGGAAATATGTAGATGTGCTTCACCCCGAAAGTCAATCAGGTGCTGCCAAGCGTGTGAGGGAGCTAACAACATTGCTGGGTGCCGAAAAGCAATACAGTTTGGGCGATGGGGTCAGGAAGATTCCCATCGTCTTGCAGACTTTACCGCTTGTTTCCAATGCCTACGTGGGACTAGGACCCTGGCGGTCTGAATTTTACCTCACACCATTGCAAAACGCCCTCCAACTGGGTTCCACGAGTTGGGTAGACAATTTGGCCGTCCATGAGTACAGGCATGTTCAGCAATACAGCAATTTTCGGCATGGTCTTTCCAAATTCGCATACCTCTTGGCTGGTGAACAGGGGCAGGCATTGGCTAACGCAGCATCCATACCCGATTGGTTTTTTGAGGGGGATGCTGTTTTTACTGAAACACGATTTCTGAATCAGGGCAGGGGTAGACTTCCCGGGTTTATGGATCCTTTCAGGTCTTTATGGCTTGCAAAAAGACAGTATCCTTTTCAAAAGCTGCGGAGCGGTTCTTTAAAGGATGTAGTACCTAACCATTATGAGTTGGGGTATCTATTGGTGGCATACGGCTATGGCAGATTTGGTCAGGATTTTTGGGGTAAGGTCACCCAAGATGCTGCCCGTTTCAAAGGATTGGTGTATCCGTTCCAAAAAGCTGTCAAACGCCACAGTGGACTGACATACAAAGCTTTTGTAAATCAGGCAATTGATTCATTCAGGTTGTCAGGGCCATCAGCTGATATTCCTGCCGGAATGAATGCAGTGACGCAAAACAGTGACAGGCTGGTAACCGATCACCTTTTTCCTGTTTGGGTGGGTGGGGATTCGATTTTGGCATTGCAAAAAGCGTATAACAGATTGCCGCAATGGACGATCTACCATCTTGGTAAGTCCATACCATTGGGTGTAAAAGCCATTGGAATCGATGACTATTTCAATTACAAACGGGGATATGTTGTGTATACGGGATATAGTCCGGATACTCGCTGGAGCTGGCGAGAATACAGTGATGTCTACCTGTTTAACATATACGACAAATCAACCCTGAGGTTGACCCATCGTAAGAGATTCTTTTCACCGGATATGTCGCATACCGGTGAGCAGTTGGCAGCCGTTGCGGTTGGCCCCGGGGGGAATTCCGAACTGGTTGTTTTTCCTGTTGACAAATCTCAACAGGAAAGGGTTTTGCCTAACCCGAAAGGTTATTTTTACAGTTATCCCCAATTCAGTGGTGACGATCAAACGCTTTTTGCCATTGCCAGAAAGCCGGACGGTACATCGGGCATCGTCTCCATCAACCTTTCTGATTCCCAAGAAAAGATCATCCTGCCTTTCGTAAATGCGCCGCTTGCTTTTTTAAGGCTAACCAAAGGCAAACTCATTTTTTCCGTTTCTCAAGGAAATAGAAACCAACTCTGGGCACATGACCTCCAAACCGGAAAGCATGGACCTCTTGCAGATGGATACACGGGCGTGTATGTAGGGGATTTGCGTGAAGGTGATGAACAGCTGGTGTTCAGCACTCCCACTGCTGACGGGGAGCAACTCTTCAGCAAATCGGCTTCAATATTGACTAGCCGCGAATTGACAGACTTGATTCCAGTGAATGCGGTAGATAGCAGTATGCCTGTGGCGTCGGATGTTGCGGCTTCCAAGTACAAGCATCGCTGGCCCAATATCCACAGTTGGAGACCATTTTACGAACAACCTGAATGGAGTTTTACCTTGTATGGTGAAGATGTATTGAATAAGTGGAGGTCGTCTTA